>NZ_BAABCW010000009.1:0-205501 GCF_039539305.1 Aquimarina addita
TGGGAAGGATGAATGTCAAACTTTGAGGCGATTTCCTGCAGAGTAAGTTGATCTTTGATAGCTTCCAAAGCAACCTTTGCTTTGAATGCAGAACTAAATTTTCTTCTCGATTTTTTCATATGTACAGTTTTAAATTTACAATTTAAATAGCTGTCTTAAAAATGGGGAGTATTATACTCTTTGGATTTACATTCATTGATTCTCATCTAATCTGTTGTAAAGAAAGATATAGAGTAGGCTAGGCTGGTTTATTAATTTTAGATGCACGTTAACTTTATATAAGCTTCTATAACGGTTACTTTTTTTAATCTTGCATTCCCATTAGGTAACCTTTTGGTTCACAATAATCTTGTCAAATAAAGAAGGAGACAATCGCTTCAATAACATAGCCATTTTTTCTTTATATCCTCCAATATATACGTAGGCTTTACGCTTATGAATAGAAGCCAGTGCTTTTTTTGCAAATACGTCCGGTTGAAGTCCTAAATTGTTTTGACTGTTATGTGTGATTTTATAAGTGGTTCCTATGGCATTTTTAACAATATTAGTAGCAATAAATCCAGGTAAAATAGTCAACACATTGACTCCCTCTTCCATCATTTCTAACCGTAAAGATTCAAAGTAGCCTATTACGCCATGTTTAGCCGCTGCATATGCAGTACGATATTTAGTGTTGATTTTACCCATCACACTACTAATAACCACAATTTGTCCTTTCTGTTTAATGATTTCTGTAAGAACAGCTTTAGTCAGAGCAATGGTCCCAATTAAATCCACTTCAATCACTGTGAGTTCGTCTTTAAAGGAGGTGTCTTTGGCAAGGCTACGTTGGCTTATACCAGCATTGTTTACCAATATGTCTATTCTGCCAAAAGCTTTAATGGCAATTTGAGCAATAGTTTCTGCTTCATTATATTTTTGAACGTCAAAAGGTATTATTATGGATTGGGCATCACTATTTGTAAAAGAATTTTTTACTCTTTCTAATTCTTTTACATTTCTAGCGGATAAAATAACATTTGCTCCCTCAGCATTGAAAGCTCGTGCCATAGATTCACCGAGGCCAGAAGAAGCTCCTGTTATCCATATAACTTTGCCTTTAAATCTCATTTGATGGTTACTTTTCTAATTATTTATTGCTATAACATAATGAATTCTTCGCTATTCATCAAATTGATGATCATCTTTTACTTACCCTTGTGTGGGTTGTATACATTTTTTACTAATAAAATCAATCAAGTGTAATATAAAAACTTAAATTTTTACTAAGAAATATAAACCTATGTAGCTCGATCTTAATTCCTTTAATTTTTACATTAGTCTAGCAATTCTTCAACAAAAAATCCTATCCCACTGAGAAGTTTTATAACTTTATCGGCAATAATTGCTTCACTTTCAATTCTAAGAATATTATCGCAATCTTCTAAATCCGTATTCCAATTAATTATAGAATCAATTTGATTCAAAACCGATGACAGTTTTATTAGCTCCTTTTCACATATAGAAGTCTTAAATACAGAAATTACTATATCAGTCATTTATATCAGGTTTAATCACTAATCCAAGATTAAAGAAAGCTTGAGTAGGCAATGTTGTCTCTATCACATCCTCATTTTCCTGTACCAGATTGTATCTACGGTTAGTACTAATGCCTCCTGTAAGTTCAAGAGTTATTTTTTTTTTTGGTTTGTAATATATCACAGGCCCTATATTAGCTCTGGTGTAATTAACTTTATTAACATCATCAATTTGATTTGAAAACCCTGTAAGATTAAAGTTCGCTCCATTCACAGCGGCTTTTATCCCGATATCAAAATTATGTGTTGCTTCATAGGCATATAATACTCTTGTAGGAAGCAAGGCATTTATTCTATGCTTATTTGAATTGAACTTTATCGGCATAACAGGAATCACCATAGGTTGTCCAAACCTCGTACTATAGAGAAGACCGGCACCTACGTTAAGTTTTGTGTTTATTGTTTTAGAGGCTATTGCCATAGACTGAAGAACCAAATCATCAGAAGATAACGAAGATTCAAAATCAGAAGCTAAAGTAGGTTCTAATACTCCAATAAAAGCCCATTTTTTATTAAATTTATGTAGCAACATAAATCGATAACTAATTGAGTGTAGTACTAATTCCTGGTCTATGATGGATATGTGATTTTTTAGATCATTGATCCGAACTTGCCCATAAAAGAGACCATTGATTAATATCGTTTTATCATTTTTAAGCTTAGTGGGGATGTTTATAAAAGCTCCAAATTCTTGTATAGAAAAGTCGTTGCTATCAATAGCAGGATAATTTAGATATTTAATTCCTGCTAACTCAAAATCTTGACTGAAGATGGTTGAAACAAAAATAAATAGAGAATACAGAGTAAGTCTTAACGATTTCATCCTTTTGTTTTTTTCCATATTAAAGTCTTACTAAGAAAACCAACACTTACTTTTAATTGAAGCACGTTGTCTTGAGGAGAAATCTCAACATCATACCATTCTTTACGTTGGTGAGCATAGATGCTGCCTACCCACGTATTATCTTCTTTTTTCAGGTCTTTTAGTATAACTTTACCTAATTCAATATCCTTTTTATCAGAGGATTTTATTTTTCCTACGATTGTTCCGTTTGATTCTGTGACCTCAATCATAGTGTTATCTTTACCTGAATTCCAAATGCCTTGTAAAGTGTACTGAGAGAAAAGTTCAGTGGAAACAAACAGTAAGGATATTATACATATCAAGTTAATTGAATTTTTGTCGAACATATTTTTGAAATTTTATAATGAAATAATTAGTTAGGAATAACCGGAATCAATATGTGTGAATCAAATTTATTTCCTGTATGAATCATATGTGTTCCTTTGTTAACCGAAGAGTTATGGCCTAAAGAAGGATGGCTAAAGAAGTCTTTTCCCTGAATAACTACCTGAAAGGATTCTCCTTTTTTGAATAAAGTACTACTTGGCAAGATTTCAATCTCTACAGGTACAATCTCGTTTCTATTTATTTTTTGAGTGTTTTGATGGGTTAAAACAGGTTGCCAGGGAGTAGATTTTATTGGATCTAACTCACGCTCCGAAACGCGCAACCAGCCCAAAGAAACAGGGCTTTTATTATGACCAAGTTTTCCATAGAAATGAACTTCTTTACCTAAGGTATTAAGTTTTTTTATAGCAACAAATAGATCCATATCAGAACCTTTGCTTGTAGAAACCCAAAGTTTTAGTTTCATATTGCCACTTAATTCTGTGTCTTTATCAAATGTATATGTAAAACTTACATTACTTTCAAAGGGTTGGTAATCAACAGTTTTGTTATTGCTTACAGGTTCAGTTTGAAGCATATTAGAGTTTCCGTCTAAATACATTTTTCTATATTCAGTTCCCTCAATTGGCCAGGAATCTTCGTAGCGCACTTGATACTTTTCTAAGTTTTCTCTTACTTCCAGACGAACTGCAGGAGTACTATCAAAGCCATTATCAATACCTTTTAAGAAATAATCAAAAAAGTTTTTTTGATACGTAAGTGCATCTTCACTATAATAAACTGCCCATTTAGAACGTCCGTGAGTATACATCCATTTATTTTTTGAAGAAATCTTTTTATATGCTTCAAAAGAACCGCGCGAATGCAATCCTTGATCAGACCAAGTAGCACAAACCAAAGCAGGGACTTCAACAGTATTTAAATGAATGAATGACCTAGACGAAATCTTTTTTAAGAGCTTTGGTGTTTTTTGTGCCTGTTTAAAAATAAAATATGAAGGAAGAGGCTTTTTTTTATTAGCCCAATTATTAGCTCTTTTCATCCAGAATTCAGTAAACACTGTTTCAGGAATTCCACCATGATATAGTACTTCTCGGTAGGGATCTGTATTACCTTCCCACGGTATGATAGCTTTTAGATAAGAAGGAGGATTTTTACTGGCAGCAACCCATTGAGCAATCGATAAATACGATACGCCATTTAGTCCCACATTGCCATTACTCCAGGGCTGTGTTCCTGCCCAAGTAATAGCTTCATGGAAATCCTTAACATTTTGGTCATCAAATAGAGTAGCCGCTCCTTCAGATTGATGATACCCGCGAGAATCTACCTGAATTACGGCATATCCATGTTTTAACCAAAACGCTGGATCGGGTGCTTCCCACATGGTCCAGGGACTAACTTCAAAAGGCCCTAGGGTAAAATCATCTGTATATTCAGCTTTTAATACAGCTGGATACTCCTCGGGACCTCTGTCTTTGCCGCGTGCTGTAAATGACATTACAACGGGATAACGTCCTTCTGTTTTAGGACGGAATACATTTGCATATAAGGATACACCATCACTCATAGTAATAGGAATGCCTTGCTCTACAATGGTCACCTCTTCTAAAGAATCAATATTTAGTATGGATACGGGATATACATCCGAATCAGAAGGTTCAAAATCTTCAAATGAAATTTTTTTATTTGATTTCACATTTTCATAAGGATGTAATAGAGCGCATGCATTCATTGTAATTGTTAAGATGATCAACGACAACAGCGTTCTTACTTTTGTTTTTTTCATTATTCTCCTTTTTTGTAGAGACAAAACTAATGTCGAGATATTAGAAAAATCTCGACATTTGTTGAGAAATCAGTTTTTTATATTTTTCCTTACGCGGCTTAATTGTGTAGGAGTGATTCCAATCATAGAGGCAATCAAACGAAGAGGAAATTTTTTCATCAAAGTCGGATAATTATTAAGAATAAATTGGTATCGTTCTCTGGAGTCACTTGTGAGGAATAATAAGTGTCTTTTACCTAATGCTACCACTATTTCTGAAATATGCTCTCTAATTAAGATATTAAAAGTTAAGTTTTGTTTCAGTAACCTATCCATAGCAACTACTGAAGTAACAAGAACAGAAGATGTCTCCAAAAACTCTATACTCACTGCAGTTGGTTTGTGTGTTTTTATACTGATCAAATCAATCATAAATTTATTTTCCTGAAGAATATTTGCAGTCGTAATACTTCCATTTTTATGCGTTATCAAAACCTTTACACTACCACTTGTAATGAATCCAAGTTTTTTGCTAATTGTATAGCTCTGTTTAAAAACATCCCCTTTTTCAAATACTTTTGTCTCAAAAATATTTAGTATTGCTCCAATTTCCTTTTCATTATGATTGAAAACAACTGACCGGATAAAGTGTTCTAAGAGATGTTTCATATGTGTTAATTTTTTGGACCATATACTGCATAAAGCTCTGGTAAAAAACCGGCTAATTGACTATACTCAGTAGCACAATGAAATGCAAGTTCTTTTGGAGCGTAAGAAGGCATTGCTCTCCGTTTTATAAATTGATTATCCGCTAAAAAAGCAGCTAGCCCCAATCCTCCAGACATAGGTTCTAAATCACGAGCCATCCAAAACCTGCTTCGCATTTCAACTCCACCTTTAACCGGACGTATGTAATGTATCATATCTGTATGCTTAAATAACCCATTAGCCAATCCAACTCTAACTGTCACAATTGATGTAGAATCAGGTTCTTCATTGAAACCAAACTCATCAGGAGGTACAAAATCCAATCTTATTTGACTTACACCAAGCCCGACATCCTCTACAGGAAACCTGCTTTTGCCCCAATTTTCTTTTCCATTAGGATGTTTTAATGTATTCGGTGTATCAATTTCAGCCATTGAATAATGAGCTCCGGGATACCAAATTTTATATCTTATATTTTCTTTTTGTTGAGCCCAGACAAACCACCAGTCAAGCATTTTGGCAGTAGCATTTGGAAAAAATGTTTTGACAGCAACGTATCCGGATCCATCTTCTAATAAACACCAACCATTTTCAACTTTTTGATAACCAGGATTTGATAATTCTAAGCGATTTTCCCATGCTAACATATCCGATGGAATGATAGGACCCTTACGAAGACTCTCTAATACCACTGAATCTGGTTTAGTGATTTTATACCAGTATTTTGCAAGTGGATGTTGTTGCTCACGTTCTGTAAGGTAAGCATGCCAGTTTTCTGATGGCGAAGCAGGGGGTTTACGATAATCAAATAAATAGATAATAACGCAAACCAATAGTATTCCGGTTCCAAATACAACTGCTATTTTACCAATTAATTTCATCTTTATTTTTCTTTTTCTATGATTCATTAAAGGAATAGTATACATCGGTTAAGGATTATAATCTAGATTAAAATCGTTTGTAATCTTGTTGATTGTTATCTGTTCATAACTTTTATTCAATTTTAATAACAAGAGTATTTGATTTATAACATTGCATAGTACTCTACCTAAGAAAAATCTTTTGTGGTTATTGATTTTTTGAAATTCTGGTTTCATGAATTATCAGATATATTAAAACCATTATAAACAATCCCGGAATTGCTAATCCACCAACTAATTCAAAGATGCTAAAGCCTATTAAACCTAATGTTATAAGAATATATGCGGTTTTTTTAGAGATCCAATTTTCTGTTCTTGCTTTATGTAAAATTAATAAGTTGATGGGTATATACAACAGTATTGCTGTTACTGTTCCAGGGCTATAGTCCATAAAAAAAATACCTGCACCAATATGAAAAAAGGCATTTATAAACTGTGACATCATAAAAAATATAACTACGACATTTGCAGTAGGCTTGCTTTTTCGAATTGAAAATAAAAAAATAAATAATATTGATATAAAGGTGATTACAATAAAAACGTATTCTGTAGTAAGTGGATTATTATTAAGAAAGTATTTTGCTCTCCAAGTTCTAAAGTTTCCTTCTTTTTCTTCAAAATGATGAATACTATAGGCTAAAGGAGCCAAAAGTAAACTAGATGAAAAAGTTAATTTTTCTAGTTGATTTTTTATAATACTCATATAAAAATGATTTTAATCTAATAGATGAATTAATTTATAATACATTATTTGTCAATAAAATAAGTTGATTGCTCTATAAAATCTCGATTATAAGAAATATGGCGTCTCATCGAATTCATATACATTTTTATTTTTACTGTTTTATAACATATGGTGAAAAGACATAAACTCGACAAAATAAAAACTAGGTAGTTTTTTTGCCTTCCATCTTCTTAGTGATATGGAATACAAGTATCCGAATAATTATAATTAGGAAAGCAAATTAAATTTTGAATTGAAAAAAATTATGAATGAGTGGTACGTTAAAAAAATGAATGGTACATTATCATAGTTGAATAGTACTCTAACATCGCTTGTATGGAAAAGTGTATAGTGTTTTAAACTATTTGAAGTTTGATAATCTAATTTGGGTTATTAGGTATTAGAGTTATACCATTCTATGAAATCATTGACATTTGATCGGCTAACAATAATATCAAAATCTGTCGGGATATTTACAAGTATCTTTAGTCTTCTGTCATCTAACCTTATCATCTCTACCACGCTTTTTCTATGAATAATACTTTGTCTATTTATTCTAAAAAAATTAGAAGGGTCAAGTTCTTTCTCTAGTTTATTTAGTTTTTTTTGGAAAAGAAATTTTTTGTCATCAAAAGTAAATAAGAATAAATTTCCGTGTTCTAAATGGAAAAAGGCAATGTTTTCTGAAGCAATTGGAATGATCTTATTACGAAACAAGACAAGAAAGTTATATGTATACTTTTTAGTCGTCTTATTTTCTAAAATATGGTTAGAATTATGTACCGTGGCATCCAGAAATTGATTCTGTAGTTTATTGTATTTGTTTTGAAGATCCTGGTTTATTGTCCTGTAATTCAGGTAATTTAAAACGATTAATGTAGGGATGATGACAAAAAGATGTCTTAAGACAAGATAGAGACCATTTTCACTTGCAATAACACCAAATTTTGGAAACAAAAACATTCCAAGCCAATATGCAACTATCGTATTTAATCCATTCAGTATGATAAAAATAAAAATGAATGTTAGCGTACTACTAATTTTTGGTTTAACAATATATAGAAGGTAATAATTGGTAATCCAAACCAGAAAAGCCTTAATAAAAGTCGCTAAAAAATGGGCAACAATTTCCCAGAACTCAAATGAACTCGTTTTATCACCCATAATAATGGAGAAGAAACCAAGTAGCATGGAATAATTAATCCCAATTAATGAATATTTTATAAGATTCATTGACAATTATAATTATTTCTTGTTCTTAAGTTATTATTATTTTTTAATAATAACTATTCTAATATAGTACTACTATCTACAAAAAAAACAGTAATTCACAGAAAATTATAATAGTTGTCAATAGTTTAAAATATCCAATTTAATTAAAAAACCGGATGCTTACTATTGAGTTTTGAATCTATAAGATCGTTGCTACTTCTTGATTCACAAATTCCAAGAATCTTTCATCTTCTTCTGTAAATGGATCGCGTGAATTCGAGTCGATATCAATCTGGCCAATGTTTTCACCATCCTTGAATAAAGGAATTACAATTTCTGATTTAACACTTATACTGCAAGCTATATAGTTATCTTGTGCCTGCACATCAGGTACGACAAAGTTTTTATTGGAGACTGCTACTTGACCACAGATTCCAGCTCCAAAAGGAATAATCTCATGAGATGTTTCCTCTCCTACATAGGTGCGAAGTTTAAGTTCTTCTTTATCCCCATTTTTAAAGTAAAATCCAACCCAGTCGTAATAAGTAATAGTATCTTTAAGTAATTGACAAACCTCATGTAACCTATCAGTTATGGATGTGTCATTCTTGCCAAGGATTTTTACAACCTCGGGCTTTAATTTTTCAAATAGCATTCCTAACAATTTTTCGAGTAAAAGTATTTATTTTTTTTTGAATAGGCTTGTTTTTAAAATGGTATTGTTTTGTTAAAAATCCTGAAGCAATACGGTAATAATTAACTAAGTTCTATTTATTGTTTACTTTTGTATACCTATGCAATCCACGTTTCAGAAAATAGCATCTTTACTTTTGGCATTTTTGCTGGTGTTTTCTACTGTATCCTTTACAGTAAAAAAACATTATTGCGGTAGATTTTTAGTTGATATAGCTGTGTTTTCTTCGGCTAAAGATTGCGGAATGAATAAGATGAATTCTTCAGATCATCTGGAGATGGATTTTGAAAAAGCATCTTGTTGCAAGGATGAGGTACAAACTATAGAAGGTCAGAATGAATGTAAGTTTTCATTTGATCAGTTAGAAATACCTCAACAGCAGTTTCTAGCCGTTTTTTGTAATTCTTATACTATTGCATGTTTAACACGGGAACGAATAGCTTTTGGTTATGAAGAATATGCACCTCCCGAACGAATTCTTGACATACAAGTTCTTTACGAGACTTTCCTTATTTGATGCAGTGACTCTTGATCACTTTATCTCATAGATATTATATGTCTATTAGATATAAAACCTTTGCGTGTTTTCGCTAGAAAATATACAAATTAACTTTGATTAATAGTACATAAGTTTAGATATCATGCTCAATAAAAGCATCAGGTTTTTAATAGAAAACAAGCTCGTTGCAGTCCTTCTTTTATTTTTTTTAACAGGATGGGGACTGATACATGCGCCGTTCAAATGGGATATTAATTTTCTTCCCACAAACCCGGTTGCGGTAGATGCCATTCCGGATATAGGGGAGAATCAACAAATTGTTTTTACTAAATGGGATGGCAGGTCTCCTCAGGATATAGAAGATCAAATTACCTATCCGTTAACCACCTCTTTATTAGGAATACCCGGAGTAAAAACCATTAGAAGTTCTTCTATGTTTGGGTTTTCTAGTATTTATATCATTTTTGAAGAAGATATTGAATTCTATTGGAGTCGTAGCAGGATTCTTGAAAAAATAAATGCTTTACCCGCTGGATTATTACCGGATGGAATACGTCCTTCTTTAGGCCCGGATGGTACTGGATTAGGACAAATTTTCTGGTATACCTTAGAAGGACGGGATGCGGATGGACATGTAACCGGAGGGTGGGATCTGCAGGAATTGAGAAGTATTCAGGATTATTATGTTAAAAATTCATTAGCTGCTTCAGGTGGAGTTGCTGAAGTAGCATCTATTGGAGGGTATGTTAAAGAATATCAAATAGATGTAGACCCGCTGGTGATGAAGGAGTATGGTGTCGATTTACAACAAGTAGTAAAAGCGGTAAAAGAAAGTAATCGAGATATTGGAGCACAAACCTTAGAAATTAATCGGGCAGAGTATGTAGTTCGCGGTTTGGGATATATACAATCAATAAAGGATATCGAACAGTCAGTGGTTGTATCCCAGCAATATACTCCTATTAGGATACAGGATATAGCAAAGGTATCATTGGGTCCTGCGGTAAGACGTGGTATTCTGGATAAAGAAGGAGCAGAAGTAGTTGGAGGGGTTGTAGTAGCACGCTATGGTGCAAATCCTATGGAAGTAATTACGAATATAAAAAATAAGATCAATGAAATAAAAGAAGGATTACCTTCTAAAATATTAAAAGATGGCAGGAACTCTCAACTCACCATTGTACCCTTTTATGATCGTACAGAATTAATACAAGAAACATTAGGAACGCTTAATGAAGCTCTGATGCTAGAGATTCTGATTACCATACTTGTGATCATTTTAATGGTTTTTAATCTTAGGGCATCTGTATTGATTTCTGGATCATTACCCGTAGCGGTTGTCATGGTTTTTATAGCAATGAAACTTTTTGATGTAGATGCTAATATTGTAGCATTATCAGGAATTGCAATCGCTATTGGTACGATGGTAGATGTAGGAGTTATTCTTTCCGAAAATATTATACGACATCTGGATGAGTATAAGGATAAAGCATCTATTAACACGCTGGTGTATAATGCAACAACAGAGGTGTCAGCAGCTATTATCACAGCCGTATGCACAACTATTATAAGCTTTATTCCTGTTTTTACGTTAACTGGAGCAGAAGGAAAATTATTTCGTCCGTTAGCATTTACAAAAACAGCAGCACTCATAGCTGCTCTGATCGTTGCCTTATTTTTAATTCCTCCTTTTGCAGCGTATTTGTTTAAAAAACGAGATGTCAGAAAAAGGATGGCATACCTTATTAGCTTGTTGCTTATTATATCCGGAATAGTAGCTGTCTATTTGGGGGTTCTTATTGGAGTAGTTCTTATCATTTTTGGGAGTGTTCAAGTATTGAAAGTAAGAGGTAAAATTTCAGAGCATAGAACAAAAATTATATACATCAGTGTTTCAGCGTTTACACTACTTTTACTACTAGCATCATATTGGAGGCCGCTTGGCATAGATGTGGCTATGGGGTGGAACTTTCTTTTTGTAAGTACTATTTGTTTAGCATTACTAGGAATTTTTATGCTATTCAGAACTTATTATGGGCAGATATTAGCGTGGGCATTGACTTATAAAATGGTATTTCTATCTATACCTGTTACCATTATAATATTGGGCTTTCTGATTATGAGAAATACAGGTAAGGAGTTTATGCCTTCACTAAATGAAGGTTCCTTTTTATTGATGCCTACCTCTTTGCCACACGCAGGAATACAAGAAAATAAAAGAATTTTACAACAATTGGATATGGCCGTAGCTACCATTCCAGAAATAAAAACAGTTGTAGGTAAAGCAGGACGGATAGAATCGGCATTAGATCCTGCACCATTATCAATGTATGAGAATATCATACAGTACCAACCAGAATATATGCTGAATGAAAAAGGGGTTCGACAACGATTTAGAGTAAATGATCAAGGTCTTTATATAACTAAAAATGGTGATTTTGTTGCGAACCCAAATACTACCAGGATTAATAAGAACGCTGTCGAGAATTCCATGGGATCTAAACTGGAGAAGGGTAATAGTTTAATTCCTGATGATACCGGTGAATATTATAGAAATTGGAGACCTCATATAAAAACTCCAGATGATATATGGCAGGAAATAGTAAGTGTAACTAAATTACCAGGAATTACAGCTGCACCAAAATTACAACCAATAGAAACCAGGCTTATTATGTTGCAAACTGGTATGAGGGCACCTATGGGGATCAAAGTAAAAGGTCAGAATTTAGAAGAAATAGAAACTTTTGGACTTCAGTTAGAAACCGTTTTGAAACAAGTGAAGGGTATAAAAAAAGAGGCCGTTTTTGCAGATAGGATTGTAGGAAAGCCATATCTCATAATTGATATAGACAGAGATAAAATTGCACGTTATGGAGTATCTATAGAAGATGTTCAACAGGTGTTACAGGTAGCTCTGGGGGGAATAGAGTTAACCCAAACAGTAGAGGGACGAGAACGATATGGGGTTAGAGTACGATATCCCAGGGAACTTCGTGATAGTCTGGAGGATATCAAAGATATTTATGTTCCGGTGTCAAACGGAAATTCAGTCCCATTAAGTGAATTGGTGACCATTAAATATGAAGAAGGACCACAGGTAATCAAAAGCGAAGATACCTTTTTAACAGGGTATGTATTATTCGATAAGTTAAATGGTTTTGCCGAAATGGAGGTGATAGAAAATGCACAAGTGTTAATAGATCAGAAAATTAAAAATGGAGGATTAGTACTTCCTAAAGGGGTCAATTACCAATTTACCGGAACTTACGAAAATCAAGTAAGAGCAGAAAAAACGCTTTCTGTAGTAATCCCGTTAGCAGTATTCATTATTTTTTTGATTTTATATTTTCAGTTTAAGTCCGTGGCTACATCTGTCATGGTTTTTAGTGGGATAGCAGTAGCCTTTGCAGGTGGGTTTATAATGATTTGGTTATATGGTCAGGATTGGTTCTTGAACATTACATTCTTTGGAGAAAATTTACGAACTCTTTTCCAGATACATACAATTAACCTAAGTGTAGCTGTATGGGTCGGTTTTATAGCTTTATTTGGTATTGCGACAGATGATGGGGTTGTAATGGCAACGTATCTGACTCAAAATTTTGAAAGAAATCAACCAAAAACAGTAAAAGAAATCCGAACTTCTGTAATAGAAGCAGGTGAAAAAAGAATTCGTCCTTGTCTAATGACAACAGCAACTACATTATTAGCTTTGTTACCTGTGCTAACAGCTACAGGAAGAGGTAGTGATATTATGATCCCTATGGCAATACCTGGTTTTGGAGGAATGTGCGTTGCATTGATAACCTTGTTTGTAGTTCCTGTATTATTTAGTTGGAAAGCAGAGTTGGTATTAGGGAGAAATGGTACTAGGTAATGGTGGCTAAGTAGTATGTTTGTAAATAAACAAAGTAGTGTCTTTTGCAAAAAGAAATTATAAAAGTCGAAGACGATTAAAAATTAGTGGATACAATGATTGGTATAGAAAAATCAAATACTAAAAGGACAATGAAGTTACAAAATGATACAGGTATACAATGGTTTAGTTTTATGTACGGTAAAAAAGTGTTTTTTATAGCTTCCTTTTTGTTTTCGACACTGGTTCATAGCCAAACGTTAGCAGATTATATAAATGAGGCAGAGCAAAATAACCCTGAGCTTAAGGCAAAAAAGTATGAATATGAAGCTTCACTAGAAAAAGCGGAAGAAGTGAGAAGCTATGAGAATACTTCTTTTGGAGCAGGTTATTTTATAAGTGAAGCAGAAACAAGAACAGGTGCACAGAAAGCAATGTTTAGCGCGAATCAAGCCATCCCTTGGTTCGGAACGCTAAAAGCCAGAAAAAATAAAGAAATATCTACTAGCGAAATTTATAAAAATGAACTCGATGTTTTAAGTAGAAAAATAGCATTGGGCGTCAAACAAAAGTATTATGAATTATATGGATATAGAGCTAAAGAAAAAATTCTAAAAGAACAAAAACAACTCATAGAGAATTATAAAGAAATCCTACTGTCTGAAGTGTCAAATAATAAAACTTCTGCGGTAGACGTCCTTAAAATAGAGATTGCTTTAAATGAGCTGGATAATACGATAGAAATACTAAAAGGTACAATGCTTAATACAGAGACAGGTTTTAATACGATTTTAGATAGAGACGGTTTTGAAGATTTAATCGTACCAGATAACCTAATTATCCCTGATGAAGAACCTACAATGGTTATAGACGATATTTTATATCACCCGGAATTATTAAAGTATGATACACTTGATGAAATGATGAATGCACAGAAGAAAGTAAATACAAAAGAGCGTATGCCGGGATTAAGTATAGGATTAGATTATGTAATTGTAGAAGAGCGTCCGGATTTGACCTTTGATGATAATGGAAAAGATATAATTATGCCAAAGGTTTCTGTTTCCATCCCTTTGTTTTCCAGAAAATATACATCCAGAGATAAACAGTTCGAATTACAACAGGAAAGTTATGTGCTACAACGTGAATCCGCACAAAATGAGTTAGGAGAAACCTTAGAAAAGGCAATAAATAATAGAATAACAGCAAGAATAAATTTTGATACACAATTGAAAAATAAAATTCAGGCAAAACAAGCTGAAGAGATTGCACTATCAGGATACCAAACAGGACAAGCAGCATTTGGCGACCTTTTGGAAATTCAGAAGATGTTACTGGATTTTGAAATAAAACAAGTAGAAGCAATTCAAGAATATTTTATTCAGACAGCAATTATTAATTATCTGAATTAAAGAGGAATCCCAGTTCTATTTTTATAATAGGCTCAAATAACTTGAATAATTTTTCGCTAATTTGAATTATAAAATTTTAACATAATCATAATAACGGTCTAATTTTCTAATGAAAAATAATAGAAAAAGAGTTGAGTTATTAGTCCGGTATAAAGGTGAAAACAGTATTAGTGTCATGTATAGAGTGATTAGAAAACGAATTAAAAAAATATAAACGATTATAAACAATAAGAAGATGAGAACAACAATAATTAAGACAGCAGTATGTGTAATAGCTATAACAACACTCCTTTCATGTGGGAAAGAGAAGAAAGCAAAAGAAACCACTCTCAATGAAATGGAGCAATCAGTAGATAAAAGTATCGATATTAATAAGACGGATACTAAAAGCGAAGTGCTTTTTACCAATGATACTATTAATGCTATATATCATCAATATCTTGCTATAAAAGCTGGTTTAGTGAATTCTAATAATGAAATAACCAGAGCAGAAGCAAAGAAAATGGAGACGCTTATACCAAATGAAGAAAAATATAAGCAGCTAGGTGGAGTAACTAAACTCATTGCACTGAATAAGAATATCGATAAACAACGTGATTTTTTAGTGACCCTTACAGAAGAGACAGAAAAATTAATCAGTGATGCAGCGATCACATCAGGAGAAGTGTACAAGCAGTTTTGTCCTATGGCTTTTGATGGTGCTGGGGGATATTGGTTATCTGATTCTAAAGAAGTTCGTAATCCATATTATGGAGATAAAATGTTGACCTGTGGTAGTGTAGAAAAGACAATAAAATGACACATAGTTATAAAATTTCAGATATGACCTGTAATGGCTGCAGGGCTCAGGTAGAACAAAAACTAAATGAGATTTCTGGAGTAGTAAAGGCTACAGTAAATCTGGAGGAAAAAGAGGCAAGTATCCAAATGGAAGAACACCTTGCCATTGAAACGTTACAACAAGCATTGCCAGAAAAATATACGATTACTCCAAAAGCAGAAAAAAATATCTTTTCTGATGGGATCACCAATGCTGTTACAGACGAAAAAGGTGAACTGCAACAATTAATTCCTTTGTTTCTGATATTCGGGTATATCAGCATAGCATCCGTATTGTTGAACTATGATCCTTGGCAAACTGATAGTTTTATGTTAGATTTCATGGGCTTGTTCTATATCGTATTTAGCTTTTTTAAAATGTTGGATTTAAAGGGGTTTCCGCAATCTTTTGCAATGTACGATCCATTAGCAAAAATAATCCCTGCTTATGGATGGATCTACCCTTTTATAGAGACAGCACTAGGTATTTTATTTTTAATGCGGATTCAAATTGAACTGGCATTAATTACTACGATTATAGTACTCGGAATTACTACTATTGGAGTAACAAGGTCTTTAATAGGTAAAAAAACAATTCAATGTGCTTGTTTGGGTACTGCGTTAAAACTTCCTATGACTAAGGCAACATTTATTGAGAATTCAGTGATGTTAGTGATGTCCATCTATATGTTAATAACAATGAGTGTATGAAAAAATATAGTGTATATCTAGGTTTGGTAGCAGTGGGTTTTTTTATCGGATACCTCATATTTGCGACAAAGAATACAGGAAAGAAAGCAGATAGTATTCTTAAAGTTGAGCAATCTGATACGCAATGGACTTGCGCAATGCATCCCCAGATTATGATGCCCGAACCCGGGGATTGCCCTTTATGTGGTATGGATTTAATTCCGGTAGATGCACAAACAGAAGGCCTCAGTACAGACGAATTTAGAATGACAGATAATGCAATGGCACTTGCCAATATACAAACGACGGTTGTAGGAGGAGAGCAAATAGGAGAAACAAATTCATTAACCCTTACAGGTAAGATTGTTGAAAATGCGGATGCCACAGCAACGCAACCTGCCCATTTTAATGGTAGGATAGAAAAGTTGTATGTCACTTCATTAGGAGAAGAGGTAAGGAGAGGACAAGCGATTGCACAGATATATGCTCCAGAATTAGTTGCTGCTCAGCAAGAGTTATTAACGGCTTATAAAACCAGAGCAAGTCAGCCTGCACTATATAATGCAGTCAAAAATAAATTTAAAAACTGGAAAATTACAGAAAAACAGCTTGAGGAAATAGAAAAAACCAGAGAGATAAAGACAAATTTGACTGTGTTTTCACATGTTTCTGGTGTTATTACAGAAATTTTGGTGAATGAAGGGGCACACATTATGGATGGTTATCCTATTTTTAAAGTTAGTAACCTCAATACTGTTTGGGCTTCATTTGATATGTATGAAAATCAAATCTCTCAAGTAGAAAAAGGTCAAAAATTAATTATTAGAACAAATGCATATCCCGATAAAGAGATTGATGCAGTAATTTCATTTATAGATCCGATAGTAAATACCACAACCAGAACAATTTCTATTCGTGCGGTGTTAGATAATAAAAAGAGCATCTTTAAACCAGGAATGTTTGTAGAAGGTATCGTAGTAGGAATTAATAACAAATCAGAAGGTAGTATTTCTATTCCTAAAAGTGCAGTCTTATGGACAGGAGAACGGTCTGTAGTATATGTAAAAAAACAAGGAGCACCTATTTTTGAAATGAAGGAGGTTATGTTAGGGAATTCAGAAAGAGATATGTATCAAATATTAGAAGGATTAAATATTGGAGATGAAATCGTTACTAATGGAACATTTACGGTAGATGCTGCTGCTCAGTTGCAAGGTAAAAAATCTATGATGCATCAGGATAAAAACAAATGGTCAGGTTCAAATATTGATGACAAGAATCAAAATGTGAGCTTGAAGCTACCTGAAGGTTTTCAACATAGTCTTGTAAAAATATTACCAACATATTTTTTATTAAAAGAAGAATTACTCTCAGCTGATATAGCAGGAGTAGTGGATTTTTCTGAAAAGATGGAACGCCAAATGGATGCATTGAAAACTCCGGATGTAGGTAAAGCAGAAAAAGAATTAGTGGATAAGAGTATACAAGTCCTAAAGGCACTCGTTAAAAATAAATCATTAAAAGAGCAACAACTTAATTTTATAAGTTTAAATGAATATTTAATTACACTTGTTAAAAATATAGATAACATTGCTCATCCTTTGTATGTTCAGAAGTGTCCTATGGTTCATACTAATGGTGCCAGTTGGCTCAGTGAAGAGAAAGAAATTAGAAATCCTTATTTTGGTGGTAATATGATTGCTTGCGGCAGTGTAATAGACACATTACGAACTCACTAAAAGAAGTGTTGTTAACGGAGAGGTATAAATGTAAATAGATTTTTATGAAAAAATATCAATGCTTTTATTGTGTATGGCTAATGATGTTGTTTTTTTATTCTTGTAAAGATACTGCTGTCATTCAAAGAAGTGAACCTGCAGATCAGAAGGTGGTTGAAGAACGATTACAAATAGAGGAAAATCTTCTGAAGGAAAAAGAAATTGCTCAGAAAAAGAAAGATCTGGAAGAGCGATATCGAATCAAGATTGCAGGATTAGATACAATCTCAGATAGTGATTTTGTAAATATAGAAGAGTATTCGGGTGATTTTATGTTAGATATGAAATATGCTACACCAGATAATTTTTTAAAAGAAGCGGTATATGACTGTGCAAAATGTTATATACGTGTTCCGGTAGCTAAGGCATTACTAAAAGCAAACGACACATTAATGAAGCTGGGCTATCGCCTTCGTTTTTTTGATTGTTATCGCCCTTATAGCGTTCAGAAAAAGATGTGGAAAATATTTCCTAATCCAGGGTATGTAGCAGATCCAAAAGGAGGCTCTATTCATAATAAAGGAGCAGCAGTTGATATTTCTTTGGTAACATTAGACGGCAGCAGCATAGATATGGGAACTGAATTTGATTTTTTTGGAAAAGAAGCACATCACTCCTATACCAAGTTATCAGCAGAAGTATTGGCACATCGAAAATTATTAAAAACAATCATGGAGAATCATGGTTTTAAAACGATTAGAACCGAATGGTGGCATTACAATTTTACAGCTGGCAGAAAATTTAGAATATCAGATTTCAGGTGGGAGTGTGAATAAAAAATGACACCCCATTGTAATAGGGTGTCATTAAGAGCACAATTGTAAAAATCGGAAAAAAATTAGAATTGTGAAGTATAGACTCGTCAGGTTTTTTAAAAGCCCAACAGGTCTTATTGAATTAGCCTTTATAATGAACTACCTTGACCTAAGGGAGTGAAGGTAATAGAAACAAGACTTCCTATATCTGGGTTCTATTCACTACACCCGAGGTAAAGGCTGGAGAATGCTATTGATCAGAACTGTTCAACCTCTGTACTGCCTTCCATAGCTACTGTAGAAGATCTCCCGGCAGTTACGGTATTTTGTACCGCATCAAAGTAGGTAGTACCTACAAAGCCCTGATGTTTTACAGCACGGAATCCATCTTTTTGTAACGCGAATTCTCTTTCTTGCAACTCAGAATATCCTGCCATACCTCGCTCTTTATATGCTTTTGATAGTTCAAACATACTGGTGTTTAAAGCATGGAATCCTGCTAGCGTAATAAATTGAAATTTATATCCCATGGATGCCAGTTCTTCTCGAAATGTTTCCATTTCAGTTACTGAAAGTTTTGCCGCCCAATTAAAAGAAGGGGAGCAATTATAGGCTAACATCTGATCAGGATATTTAGCATGGATTGCACTTGCAAATCTACGCGCTTGTTCCAGATCAGGGTTGCTGGTTTCCATCCAGATGAGGTCTGCATAAGGAGCATATGATAATCCACGATCAATTCCTTGTTCAATTCCATTATTTACATGAAAGAATCCCTCATCGGTGCGTTCTCCAGTAATAAATTTTCTGTCCCGTTCATCTACATCACTGGTTAATAAATTAGCAGCATCTGCATCTGTACGTGCTACAATTAAGGTAGGTGTTCCCATTACATCCGCAGCCAGACGGGCAGCAACTAATTTATTAATAGCTTCCTGAGTGGGAACCAATACTTTTCCGCCCAGATGACCACATTTTTTAGCAGAACTCAACTGATCTTCAAAATGTACACCACTGGCACCTGCCTCAATCATAGCTTTCATTAATTCAAAAGCATTTAGATTACCCCCAAAACCAGCTTCTGCATCTGCCACAATAGGAACTAAATAGTCTTTTTGATCAGGTGCGCCATTTACTACCTGAATTTGGTCAGAACGTAATAAGGCATTATTAATCCTTTTTACTACTAATGGAACACTGTTTACAGGATACAGAGATTGATCCGGATACATTTGTCCGGCAACATTGGCATCTGCTGCTACCTGCCATCCGCTTAGATAAATAGCCTCTAATCCCGCTTCAACCTCCTGTACCGCTTGGTTTCCGGTTAAGGCGCCTAATCCTGCTACAAATTGCTGAGTGCGCAGTTTCATCCATAGTTTTTCTGCACCTTGTCGTGCAATGCTATGTTCAATTTTATAGGATCCCTGTAGTTTAATTACTTCTTCTGCCGTGTAAGGACGTTCTATATTTTTCCATCTGGGATTGGTAGTCCAATCAATGATTAACTCTTCTATTCTCTGTTCTGTATTCATGGCGTTTGTATTTTAAAAATTTATGTTAATTGATGATACGTGTGTATAGTAATCAGTCAATATTGTGAATAGAAAACCGGATAATATCTTTGATTTAAAAGCAGTAATCTCGATTTTCTAACTCGTTATATTTTACTATTGTTTATAAATATGGATATGCTTTTGTTGTCAAGAATTCTTCAAATTCTTCTGCGATGACTAATTCTTTAAAAATGTTAATCGCATTTTGATAGTTTTCAGTGATAAAGAGCTTGTTTCCTACCTGTTTTTTGATGATTTTTAATTCATTAGCAAATAAAACATCAAATAATTCCTGAGTCATGATACGATCGTCCTCCAGAGTTGCTTCTACCTTTAACCATTGCCATAATTGTGTACGACTAATCTCTGCGGTAGCGGCATCTTCCATTAGATTGTATAATGCTACAGCACCATGTCCGTTTAGCCAGTTTGCAATGTAGTGGATGCCAACATTGATGTTTTTTCGAATCCCTGTTTCGGTAATCGTTCCTTTAGGTATTTCTAAAAGATCTTCCTCTGTCACCAGAATATCATTTCTTTTGACATCCATTTGGTTAGGTTCCTGCATATGCATGTCAAAAACTTGCATGGCTAGTGGTACCAACCCTGGATGTGCTACCCACGTGCCGTCATGACCATTTTTTACCTCACGTTCTTTATCCGCTTTTACCTTAGCATAAGCGATAGCATTTTTACCTACATCATCTTTAATAGGAATCTGAGCTGCCATACCACCAATAGCTAAAATGTTTCTTTTGTGACATCGTTGGATAACACGTTTACTATATGCATCCATAAATGGACTTGCCATTGTTACCTGATCCCGATCAGGTACTACAAAACCTTTGTGGTTTCTAAGTTTTTTGATGTAACTAAATATATAGTCCCATCTTCCGCAATTAAGACCTACGATATGATCTTTTAGTGCATAAATGATTTCATCCAATTGGAAACTCGCAGTAATCGTTTCTATTAAGACAGTTACTTTTATAGCACCGTGATCCATACCTAGATAAGATTCTGTAAAATCAATTACATCATTCCACCAGATAGCTTCTGTAAAATGCTCTAACTTAGGAATATAGTAATAGGCACCAGTTTCATTTTCCTCTAATTTTTTGTGATTATGGTAGGCGTATAAAGCAAAATCAAATATAGAAGCGCTGATTTCTTTATCGTCTATGAATAGATGTTTCTCTTCAAGATGTAAACCTCTGGGACGTACGATGAGGGTAGCGACCTCTTCTTGAAGCAGGTACATTTTGTCTTTTTTAGCATCGTAGTGCGAAATCGTTTTATTGATGGCATCTTTGAGGTTTTGTTGACCCTGTAGACAATTTTCCCATAGAGGAGCATTACTGTCTTCAAAATCTGCCATAAATGTTTTGGCGCCAGAGTTTAATGCATTAATGACCATTTTTCTATCAACAGGTCCTGTAATCTCTACTCTGCGATCTTGTAGATCCAGTGGGATAGGAGCGGCTGCCCATTCGCTATTGCGAATTTCTTTTGTGTTTTCTGGGAATACCGGGCTGGTTTCCATATCAAACAAATGTTGTTGTTGCTCTCTGTTTCGCAACAATGCTAATCGCCTTTCTTCAAAACGATTGTGTAAAGCTTCTAGAAAAATTAAGGCACCATCCGTAAGAATCTCTGGATGATAATTTTTAACCCCTTTTGCAAAGCTAATTTTTTGACTAAGAACTGTTTTGGTTTCCATCGAGTTAAGATTTAAGTGATTCATAAATTGCAATACTGAGGATTGCTTAGCAAGGATGTAGTATGAAGTATTTGATCAGAATTCTTAGAACTATATCGTTTGAGTGTACAAACCTATAAAAAAGTTTTTTACAAAACAAGCGAACGTTCGCTAAATTTGATAATTTTTTATTTTGGGGAATTACGCGAAAAATATTATTTTTGATATTATGGCAATAGCAGAAGAATATATTAGGTTAATTTTTGGTCTGAAAATCAAGCAGATACGTACCGAAAAAGATTTATCGCTTTTTGGGTTATCTAAGTTAAGTGGACTTTCGAAATCGTATTTAAACGAAATAGAAAAAGGAAAAAAATATCCAAAAACGGATAAAATTATCAAATTAGCAGAAACATTTGAGGTGCCGTATGATAGTTTGGTCTCCTTAAAACTGGATAAAAATCTGGCTCCTATTGGTGAAATTTTGCAATCGGGCATATTGGATGAGATTCCGTTAGAGCTGTTTGGGATTCAACAGAGTGATTTGATTGATATCATTGCGAATGCACCTTCTAAGGTTAATGCTTTTATTAGTACCATTATAGAGATTGCTCAGCATTATAATATGAGTAGAGAAGGTTTTTATCTGGCATCATTGCGATCTTATCAAGAGGCTCAGAATAATTATTTTAAAGATCTGGAGGAAGCTGCAGTTCGTTTTGCTAATTCATATCAATTAGACTTGTCTGGCACTATCAAAGCAGACGAATTAGAAGAGATTCTTAAAGAAGAATATGGATATACCATTAATGAAGCAGGAATACCAAATCAGGAAGAATTAGAGAATCTGCGTTGTGTTTTTGTGCCTTCTACAAAAACGCTATTATTGTCAGATCGAGTAGATGAAGCTCAGAAAACATTTATCTATGCTAAGGAATTAGGGTATCAATATTTAAAAATAAAAGAACGACCCTATACTTTTTCATGGATTAAGTATGATAACTTTGAAGAGGTGTTACATAATTTTTATGCTTCATATTTTGCTGGAGCACTTATTATTCCGAGAAATCATCTAAAAGAAAATTTAAAAAATCTTTTCACAACCAAACGTTTTTCTGAAAAAGCATTTCATAAGATTATGAAATCCTATAATGCTTCTCCAGAATCTTTTTATCAACGATTGACTAATATTCTGCCTAAGGATTTTGGTATGCAAAATGTATTCTTCTTAAGATTTACACATAAAAAAGGAATGGATAAATTTAGTTTGGTCAAAGAGCTGCATATTACGCATCAGCAACAACCTAGAGCTAATGAACTGAATGAGCACTATTGTAGGCGATGGATGGCAGTTAAAACATTGCAACGAACTGCTACTAATGATCTGGACTATTCATTTGATATACAAATTTCGGATTATGCAGATACTGATCAACAGTATCTGGTGTTTACATCGGCAACAAAAGATCCTTTTAGAAAAGAATATTATCGCAGTATAGGAATTGGTTTTTTAATTTCACCTTCGCTAGAAAAAAAGATCAGCTTTGTCAATGATGCAAAAATACCTACGGTTAAAGTAGGAGTCACTTGTGAGTCGTGCTCGATTACAGATTGTGAGGTAAGAATGGCACCTCCAAAAAGACTACTAGTCAAGCAAAAATATAAGAAAACAGCGGCACTGGTTGCTAATATTGTGAAGGAGTATTCTTAAATTGAAGAGATCGGTGTGAATTTTTAATAACACCTGGGTCAAAAACAAAACCCATTTCGGAGAATCCGAAATGGGTTTTTTATAACTTCTGATATAATTTTATTTACAATAAGCTATATTAATTAGCTATTGTGATACGACTTACATCATACCTGGCATACCTCCCATTGGTGGGTGTGCGTGGTCTGCACCGCCGCCAGCTTCTTTAATATCAATTAGAGCACATTCTGTAGTAAGGATCATTCCTGATACAGAAGCAGCATTTTCTAGTGCGATACGTGTTACTTTTTTAGGATCAATAATTCCTGCTTTCAGCATATCGACATATTCTTCAGTCTTAGCATCATATCCAAAATCATTTTTCCCTTCCAGTACCTTAGAAATTACAACAGAACCTTCTCCTCCAGCATTTTCTACGATAGTTCTTAGTGGAGATTCTATAGCACGGTTTACGATTTGTACACCCGTTGCTTCATCTGCATTCTCAGTTTTTACTTTATTTAATGCGGCTTTAGCTCTTACAAGAGCAACACCTCCACCAGCAACAATACCTTCTTCTACCGCGGCACGTGTAGCATGAAGTGCATCATCCACACGATCTTTCTTTTCCTTCATTTCTACCTCAGAGGCAGCACCTACATATAATACAGCAACACCACCGGCTAATTTAGCCAGACGCTCCTGTAATTTTTCTTTATCGTAGTCAGATGTTGTAGTTTCAATCTGCGCTTTGATCTGATTCACTCTGTTTTTGATTAGATCATCTTCACCTGCACCGTTAACCACAGTTGTGTTATCCTTATCAATTGCAACTTTTTCTGCGGTACCCAGTAATTCGATTGTAGCATTTTCTAATGTAAATCCTCTTTCCTCAGAAATAACAGTACCTCCTGTAAGGATAGCAAGATCTTCTAACATTGCTTTACGTCTGTCACCAAAACCAGGAGCTTTTACCGCTGCTATTTTTAAAGCACCACGTAATTTATTAACTACTAATGTGGCTAATGCTTCTCCATCTACATCCTCTGCAATGATCAAAAGGGGCTTTCCTGTTTGAGCTACCGGCTCTAAAACAGGTAATAAATCTTTCATAGCAGAAATCTTCTTATCGTATAATAAGATATATGGATTCTCCAGATCCGATGTCATTTTTTCACTATTAGTAACAAAATAAGGAGAAAGGTATCCTCTGTCAAACTGCATTCCTTCAACTACGTCTACATGAGTATCTGTACCCTTAGCTTCTTCTACAGTGATTACACCTTCTTTACCTACTTTCCCAAAAGCTTTGGCAATTAAGTCTCCAATAGTTTCATCATTATTAGCAGAAATAGACGCTACTTGCTTGATTTTATCAGAAGAACTTCCTACTTCTTTCGTTTGCTTTTCTAGATCTTTGGTAATGGTTTTTACTGCTTTATCAATACCACGTTTAAGATCCATTGGATTAGCACCAGCAGCAACATTTTTAAGTCCTTCTTTAACAATAGCCTGTGCTAATACAGTAGCGGTAGTCGTACCATCACCAGCAAGGTCATTAGTTTTAGAAGCTACTTCTTTTACCATCTGAGCACCCATATTCTCTAAGGTGTCTTCTAGTTCTATTTCTTTAGCAACAGAAACTCCATCTTTAGTCACCACAGGTGCTCCAAAAGATTTACCAATAATCACGTTACGACCTTTTGGTCCTAAAGTTACTTTTACTGCATTTGCTAATGCATCCACACCGCGTTTGATTCCATCACGTGCTTCTATATCAAATTTTATGTCTTTAGCCATAATAAATTATTTTTTTGATTTTCGCATACCTATACATAGCAGTAGCGAAATTTTTTAAATTAAGGGTGAATTAACTTGTGTTTTGTAAGCGTGGTATTAAACAATTGCAAGAATCGTTTCTTCTCGCATGATTAGATAATCTTTACCATCTAATCGTAATTCGTCTGGACCATATTTCGCATAAAGTACGGTGTCACCAACTTTAACAGTCATTTTTTGGTCTGCTTTACCGCCACCAACTGCTACTACTTTACCTTTTTGTTGTTTTTCCTGAGCTGAATCAGGAATGAATAATCCTGATGCTGTTTGAGTTTCTGCAGGAAGTGGTTCTACAACCACGCGATCTGAAAGAGGCTTAATATTTACTCCCATTATGATTAGTTTTTATTTTTTAAGTTAAAATGAATTATATGTAGGATGCTATTTCAGAAATTATGCCAGTGGAAAGATACTGACAAATTGAAACAAAAAATGCCGACTTTATGACAAGTCGACATTTTTACAGTATATTTTAGAATAAATTAATAAAGTAATGTCATCATGAACTTATAGTAGCACTACTTTAAAAATTTGATAGAATTCTTTATGCAACTTATATTAGCATATTAGATAATAGTATCAATACTAATAAAAGTGTAGCAAGTGCCCAGGTACTTTTATCTAAAAAGTCTGTTGTTTTCTTAACACCTCCTAATTGTTGAGATCCACCACCGCCAAAAGAAGATGATAATCCGCCACCTTTAGGATTTTGAACCATAATTACTACAATCAGTAAAAATGATACGATTACGATAAGTATTAAAAATATTGAGAATGTAGTCATTATATTAGTGTTTATTTTCTTGTAATTTTTTTATTGCTCTAATTTGGTCTGCAAAGAAACCACTTTTTTCGGGATTTTTCAAAATTAATATTTTGTATGCCTGAATTGCATTTTTGTATTTCTTTTGAGTCAGATATACGCGAGCTAGTGTTTCTGTCATCAATTCATCTGGAGCCACAGCATGTTCTTTAGCTAAATTGCGAGAAGAGGTGCTTTTATCTGCTGGTTTAATTTTTGGGTTTTCTTTGATAAACTTACTGATTAAATCAAATTTATGTTCTTTTTCAGAGGGAAGTTCGTTTTCCTCTTTGAGGCTTTCAATAGAAGATGAAGTAGTAGGAGTAGGAGTTTCTTTTTTAGCGATCCTGTCAATAGGTTGTATGTTAGATAGTTGAAGCCATTCTTTAAACGAGTGCCTTTCTTTTTTGTCAAAATTTAATGGTTTGTCAATTTGCAATACTATTGCTGGATCATTTTCGGTATCGGTTACTTTTATAGCCTCCGGATGATTCTTTTCTGCTTGTTCGATAATAGTTTCAGCAATAGTAATATTTCTGGGAGTCTCATTTTTTTCTTTTGTATGGAACAAACCAGGATTTAGAACATCTTCTGCTTCTTTAATTTTCATGGCAATAGCATCTTCCATTGACATTCTTTCGAGCACATTTATTTCTTCTGCGCCAATGACTTCTATATCATTTTTATTCTTTTTCTCGTGAGTATATTGATCTGTACTCTTATCAAAAACGGGAGAGGTAATAAAGTCGAATAAGACACTTCTATCTGCAGTATAGGCAGCCGTTGTCTTAAGCTCTTGATTGTATCTAAAGCTTTCCTGATCTTTTAACCCTTTTAATAATAAGGCTTTAATAGGTTGAAAATAAGGGAATTCCTTACTGAGTTTTTCTAGCATATCAGTATGTTTCCTTTGTATTTCAGAAGGAGTTTTGAGTAGATATGTTAGCTCTTTAGAAGTCAAAATAAGAATGAGTTAAAGGTTACCATTTTGCTAATGTAGCATTAAAAATATCTTGAGTAATTCTTTCAAAAATTTCATCTAATGCAGTATCACGAACATCAGATTCTGATTGCGTTGATGCAAAATCATAAAAGAATGAAAATCGCTGTTCTAAATCTTGTGTGGGATCTTTACTGTCATAAAATCTCACGTTGACCGATATAGTTAGTCGGTTTTGTGCAGCTTCATTATCAGAAGTAGCGGTTGTAGGAGCGACACGATCCTCCGTAATCTCTCCCTCATACACAAGGTCTCCATTAGAAGTTACTAGATCAAGATTAGTCTGATTAAGAATTAAATCCTGTAGCTCATTAGTAAATGTTTGGTCAACACCCGGATTGACAAGAGGGGCTTGATTTTGAAAAAAGTTGACCTGAAAAGTTTTGGTTTCTGGAGAAATAGATATTCCACTAAAAGAATATGCTCCACATCCTTCTAATATAAATATCCCTATAATTGTTATTAATATATATTTTAAATTTCTCATGAATTATTAAATTTTATTCCCAATTATACAAACATCAGTTGAAAAGTGATTAAAGCTCGTATAATTTGATTTTTCTGTATAAAGTGCGCTCGCTGATTCCCAGTTCATCCGCGGCCGCTTTTCGTTTACCTCTGTGTCGCTCTAATGATTTTTTAATCAATTCGAGTTCTTTATCTTGCAATGATAGTGTTTCTTCTTCTTCAATTTCTTCAGCAAAATGGTATTTATCATCTTCGTTTAGCGAAGTAGAAGAGGGACCATCTATTTGTAAGACTTCTCTACTGGAGGTTTCTGGTTCATCAAAACCAATTTCATCTTCCTCATCTTCTCGATAAATTTTACGAATTAATCCTTCGTGTTCTTTTTGTACTTCTGTTGAGTTTCCACTTTGCATTAACTCCATAGTGAGCTTTTTAAGATCATTAAGATCATTTTTCATGTCAAAAAGAACCTTATATAAAATTTCTCTTTCATTACTAAAATCGCTATCCTTTTTATCCGAAATTACAGCAGGCAAATTAGATCCTGTATTTGGTAAATAGCCTTTTAGAGCCATAGAAGAGATATTTCTATTTTGTTCAAGGACTGAGATTTGCTCTGCAATGTTGCGCAATTGTCTAATGTTACCACTCCATCGATATTTTTCTAACAATAAAACAGCATCATCGCTGAGTCTGATGGTTGGCATTTTATATTTAATGGCAAAATCCGAAGCAAATTTTCTGAATAATAAATGGATATCGTCCTTACGATCACGTAAAGGCGGTAAGAAAATTTCTACAGTACTTAAGCGGTAATATAGATCCTCACGAAATTTTTCTTTCTTAATGGCCTCAAACATATTGACGTTTGTAGCGGCTACAATTCGGACATCAGTCTTTTGTACCTTAGAAGACCCTACTTTGATAAATTCTCCATTTTCTAATACCCTAAGTAATCTTACCTGAGTGGTTAATGGTAGTTCTCCTACTTCATCTAAAAAAATGGTCCCGCCATCAGCTACTTCAAAGTACCCGTTTCTGGTCTGAGTAGCGCCAGTAAAAGCACCTTTTTCGTGTCCAAAAAGTTCACTATCGATAGTTCCTTCCGGAATAGCCCCACAGTTAACAGCAATGTATTTACCATGTTTACGATGTGATAAAGAATGGATGATTTTTGGTATACTTTCTTTACCTACACCACTTTCACCAGTAACCAAAACAGATATATCTGTAGGAGCTACCTGAATTGCTTTTTCTATAGAACGGTTAAGAATGGGGTCATTACCAATAATCCCAAATCGTTGTTTTGTAGCTTGTACTGATTCCATAAGCCCCGGACCCTAAAGAGGGAGATTTAAATGGTTGAACAATATTGTTTTTATGTATAAAATCATTTTAATATATCTTTTCCTCATTGAATTTCTAATATTCTATCGAATTGTTTTTTAGCTATTCAAAATTTTGCTTTAAAATTAAAAAGCTTTAGTTATTGTCTGAAAACCCTACTGCTTCTCCTAATAGCGTAGCACTGGTACACTGATCAATTCTAACAAGTACAAAATCACCTATTTTATAGTCACCTTTTGGAAAAATTGCTACTATGTTTTTTGTTGTTCTTCCGCTCCAATGCTGATCTGATTTTTTAGATTCTTTTTCTATAAGCACTTCAAAAGTTTGTCCGATATAGGATTCATGCCAGTATGCACAATGTTCACGTTGTAAGGTGATCACTTCTGCCAATCTTCTCTTTTTAACTTTTTCCGGAACATCATCATCTAGTTTTCTTTCTGCCAGTGTTCCAGGGCGTTCTGAGTACGCATACATGTAACCATGTTGATATTTGATGTGTGCTAAAAGGGATAGTGTATCTTGATGATCTTCTTCAGTTTCTGTAGGAAAACCAATAATCATATCCTGAGTAATTGAGCAATCAGGAATAATTTTTTTAATATTATCGACTAGTGTTATATATTCTTGTCTCGTATGTAATCGGTTCATTTTTTTTAGAATACGATCACTTCCACTTTGAATAGGTAAATGAATATGTTTGCAAATATTTTTATGATTTGCCATAATCTTAATTACATCCAGAGTCATGTCCTGTGGGTTGGATGTAGAAAAGCGGATGCGGAGTTTAGGGTGTTTTAGAGCTACCATATCCAGTAATTTTGCAAAGTCTGTAGCTGTTGCTTTCTGAAAATCACTAGCATTGATAAAATCCTTCTTTAAACCACCACCATACCATAAATAACTATCTACGTTTTGGCCTAATAAAGTAATCTCCTTATAATTTTGAGATACTAGGTCATCGATTTCTTGTAAAATACTTTGAGGGTCACGACTACGCTCCCTTCCTCTCGTAAAGGGGACAACACAAAAAGTACACATATTGTCACAACCTCGGGTAATGGATACAAAAGCAGACACTCCATTAGTTTGTAAACGTACAGGAGAGATGTCACCATACGTTTCCTCTTTAGAAAGAATGACATTTACAGCATTTCTTCCAGCATCGACTTCCTGTAATAAATTAGGGAGATCTTTATAAGCATCTGGACCAACAACCAAGTCTACAATTTTTTCTTCTTCAAGAAATTTACTTTTTAGTCGTTCTGCCATACAACCCAAAACACCCACTTTCATTGTAGGGTTGATTCTTTTTACAGCATTGTACTTCTCTAAACGTTTTCTTACAGTTAATTCTGCTTTTTCACGAATAGAACATGTATTTACCAGCACTAAATCTGCATCTTCTAAATGCTGAGTAGTATTAAATCCTTCATTGGCTAAAATGGAAGCAACGATTTCACTGTCACTGAAATTCATCTGGCATCCATAACTTTCTATAAAAAGTTTTCGCTGATTTCCAGCTTTTTGATCAAGATCAAGTGATTGTCCTTGTTTACTTTCATCTATTGTCTTCTCCATGTATCGTAATATCCTTACTGTTTTAATTCAAATAGTGTGCAAAGATACACTTTATCAGGGTATATGACAAAGTGGCAGAGTGATATTTAGCTATTTTTTTTACCTTTATCATTTTGTTAACGAATCAAGTATATGAACAATACAGATGCTAATCAACTCTTTAAGAAAATAGAAAACAGCAAAGCCGTAGATTTTGGAGATATCTTTACTAAGAGTATAGAGCTTTTTAAAAAAGTTTGGGTACAGGGATTTGTTCATTTATTAATCACCTTTGCTGCTGCGATTCCATTACTACTAATTATCTATATCCCGCTTTTCGCAATGTTGGGTATGGAAGGGTTGGAAAACGATTTTGATGGATCTCCGCATCCAATCGAAGAATTATCTATTGGTTTTCTTATTCTATTTGTGCTATTGGTCATAGTGGTTATGATCGGTATGATGATGCTTCAATTTGCTGTTACTGCTCATTTTTATAGAGTTTGTTATCAAGTGGATATGGAGGAGCCTGGGAACTCCGGTTATTTTATGTTCTTCAATAAACAATATTTTGTAAAAACCTTTGTGTTATCAATATCAATGGTCGGAATTTCATTATTAGCAATACTTTTATGTGTTTTTCCTTTGTACTATGTGATGGTGCCAATGCAGTTGCTATGGGTGATTTTTGCCTTTAATCCTGATCTAAGTGCTTCTGACTTGATAAAAGCAAGTTTTAAATACGGAAATAAAATTTGGTTAATCGCTTTTGGGTTAATCTTTATCTCCTCTATGTTGGCTCAATTTGCAGGGTTGATTTTGTGTTATGTTGGTTTGTTTTTTACGGCTTCTTTTGCAAGAATACCAGTCTATTTTTTATATAAAGATGGCTTAGGTTTTGAAAGTGAAGATTCTTTAGATGAAAAAGAATTATTTATTGAATAATGAGCTTGAAAACCCAAAGATGTGTAGGTTTTTTTTAGATTATTTCCTACAATGAATTTTGTTATCAAAAAAATCGCATACTTTTGTTGTCTGATAAAAATAGGATTATGGCTAAGAATTTAGTGATCGTAGAGTCACCGGCAAAAGCTAAAACGATAGAAAAATTTCTTGGAAAAGAATATACTGTCGCCTCTAGTTTTGGACATATAGCGGATTTGCCATCCAAAGAATTGGGTGTTGATGTAGAAAATGGTTTTAAGCCAAACTATATAGTCTCCAGTGATAAGAAAGATGTTGTTAAAAAGCTGAAAAGCCTTTCCAAAAAAGCGGAAATGGTTTGGTTAGCTAGTGATGAGGATCGAGAAGGAGAAGCAATTGCTTGGCACTTGGCAGAAGAATTAGAACTTGATAAGGATAAAACCCGTAGAATTGTTTTTCACGAGATTACTAAGAAAGCAATTCTCAAAGCAATAGAGAGTCCAAGAAGTATTGATTACAATCTGGTAAATGCTCAGCAAGCGAGACGTGTGTTGGATCGTTTAGTAGGGTACGAATTGTCACCGGTACTTTGGCGTAAGGTAAAAGGAGGTCTTTCTGCAGGACGGGTGCAATCAGTTTCTGTGCGTTTGATTGTAGAAAGGGAACGAGAAATTTTAAATTTTAAATCCGTCCCATCGTATAGAATTGATGCTGAGTTTGCGAATGAAAAAGGAAAATCTTTTAAAGCAAAGCTTCCTAAGAATTTTAGCACTAAAGCAGAAGCAGAAGCTTTTTTAAAGAAAAGCATGGGAGCTATTTTTAAAGTAGCAGATCTTACAACTAAACCTGCAAAAAAATCTCCGGCACCACCATTTACAACTTCGACTTTACAGCAGGAAGCATCCAGAAAATTATATTTTTCTGTGAGTAAGACCATGACTATGGCGCAACGTTTATATGAAGCGGGATTGATTACTTATATGAGAACTGATAGTGTAAATCTATCAACAGAAGCACAAAATGGAGCAAAGGCTGAGATTCTCTCTGCTTATGGAGAAGAATACAGTCATCAAAGACAATACAAAGGAAAAGCTAAAGGAGCGCAAGAAGCACACGAAGCAATCAGACCAACTGATTTTTCTAACCATACGGTGAATGTAGAGTATGATCAACAGCGATTATACGAGCTAATTTGGAAAAGAGCTATTGCTTCACAAATGAGTGATGCAAAATTGGAGCGAACCAATGTAAAAATTGAAGCAAATACTTACAAAGAACAATTTACTGCAAATGGAGAGGTAATAAAGTTTGAAGGATTTTTGAAAGTCTACCTGGAAGGAACAGATGATGAAGATGAAGAGCAGGAAGGTATTTTACCAGCTATGAAAAAAGCAGAAAACTTATTTAATAATTACATTTCTGCAACAGAAAGATTTACCAGACCACCCAGCAGATATTCTGAGGCAGCGTTAGTAAAGAAACTAGAAGAATTAGGGATAGGAAGACCTTCTACATACGCACCTACAATTTCTACGATACAAAATAGAAAATATGTGGATAAAGGAGCAACAGAAGGCGAAGAACGATCATATATTCAGATGATTCTTACCGGAGATGATCTTAAAGAAAATAAACTTACTGAAAAAGTAGGTAGTGATAAAGGAAAATTGATTCCTACAGATGTAGGAATGGTTGTTAATGATTTTTTAGTAAATCATTTTTCCTCGGTGCTTGATTATAATTTTACTGCAAAAGTAGAGCAGGATTTTGATGAAATAGCAGAAGGTTCTGAGGATTGGTCACAGGTGATGAAGGGGTTTTATGATGAATTCCATCCTAAAGTAATAGATGTAGCAGAAAATGCAGAACGTGAAGTAGGAGAGAGAATCTTAGGGGAAGATCCTGAGTCCGGAAAACCTGTAAGTGTTCGATTAGGAAAATTTGGCCCCATGGTTCAGATTGGTTCTGTAGAAGATGAAGAAAAGCCTAAGTTTGCAAGTTTAGGACCAGGGCAGACCTTAGCGAATATTACCTATGAAGAGGCGATGGATTTATTTCAATTGCCAAAAGAATTAGGAGTGTATAAAGGAGAGACTGTTGTAGTAAGTAATGGACGTTTTGGACCTTACGTTCGCTTTGGTGAGAAATTTGTTTCTTTAGATAAAGGAGAAGATCCTTTAGGAACATCGCTTGAAAGGGCTATAGAGCTCATCGATGCAAAAGAAAAAGCAGATGCTCCTATCTACACATATGAAGATTTACCAGTACAAAAAGGTACTGGGCGGTTTGGTCCATTTATTAAATGGAAAGGAATGTTTATCAATGTCAATAAGAAATATGATTTTGATAACCTTTCTGATGAGGATATTATTCAGCTTATAGAGGATAAGAAACAGAAAGAAATCGATAAGGTATTGCATAATTGGGAAGAAGAAGGAATTAGGGTAGAAAAAGCCAGATGGGGAAGGAGTAATGTGATCAAAGGTAAAATCAAAATAGAGTTGCCCAAGACTGTTGATGCTACCAAACTGACGTTAGAAAAAGTGCAGGCTATTATTGAGAAAAATGCACCTAAGAAGAAAGCAACTGCGAAAAAGAAAACTACGGCTAAAAAGAAAACGGCTACAAAAAAGAAAACTACAGCTAAAAAGAAATAATATATGTCTTTTGAATTTCTTTCACCGGTTTCAGACGCAGTAGTAGAACATGCGATATCACTTTCAGACCACACTATTGGTAAGCAAATAAAAATTCATACATTACAACAAGGCGTTCCGGATTTAGATGAAGTTGATATTGCTGTTATTGGTGTCAGAGAAAATAGAAACGGGGTTGATTATGTAGATGAAAAACTCAGCTTTGATAGTGTTAGGAAATCTTTTTATGAACTGTTTCCAGGAAACTGGAGTACCACTCTTGTAGATCTTGGTGATATTCTTCCTGGTGAAGAAGTGAGTGATACTTATTACTTAATGCAGGAGATTTTGTCCACATTGGCACAGAAAAATATTATTCCGCTCATATTGGGAGGTACTCAGGATCTGGTATATGCTCAATACCGTGCTTTTGATATTTTAGAAAAGATGGTCAACCTTGTCAATGTAGATAGTAAGTTTGATTTAGGCAATTCTACAGAGCCAATAACAAATACTTCGTTTGTAGGTAAAATTATAGTAGAAGAACCGTATAACTTATTTAATTATAGTAATATAGGATATCAAACCTATTTTAATGCGCAGGAAGAGATTGATCTTATGGAGAAGTTGTATTTTGATGCATACAGATTAGGAAATGTAACGTCAGATGTCACCATTGTAGAACCAATAATGAGGGATGCAGATATCGTTACAGTAGATCTTAGTGCTGTAAATGCGACTTGTGTAAATTACGATAATGCTTCACCTAATGGATTTGATGGACGCGAAATATGTGCCATAGCCAGATATGCGGGAATCAGCGATAAAGTTAATAGTTTTGGAGTTTATGAGTTCAGGAATTCCAGATATGAAAAGACAACCTCATTGTTAATCGCAGAGATTTTATGGTATTTTATTGAAGGAGTTAATTTCAGATCAAATGAATTAAATATAAAGAATGATAATGGTACGCTTCATTATAATGTACCCGTTGAAGATGAAGTTCTGTCATTTTATAAGAGCCATAAAACGGGGAGATGGTGGATTGAAATACCTTTTATTTCATCAGGTAATAATAAATTGAAAAGACATACGTTATTACCTTGCACATACAGCGATTATGAGAAAGCTTGTAATCAGGAAATACCTGAAAGATGGTATAAAGCGAAACGAAAAAACGAAGTTTAACATTTTAATTAAGAAGATTTAAGGTTTTTTTTGGAAAAAAATTGTTTTTCTGGAAATAAATAAATAGGTTTACCAACTTGAATCTTAAAGATCTTAACCTAAAACACGTTATGAAGAAATTTGTATCACTCTTTGCTATTTTAGCAATGCTCTATAGTTGTGGTGGTGGAAGCCGCGGAGAACTAGTAGGAGTCAAGGGTAAAAAATGGCATCCGGAAAAACCGTATGGAATGGCACTCATCCCAGGAGGGTCTTTTATTATGGGAAAATCCGATGATGACAAAGCTGCAATTGCAGATGCCCCTACCAAAACAGTAACTGTTCGATCCTTTTATATGGATGAAACGGAAGTTACAAACAGTGAATATAGGCAGTTCGTACATTGGGTTCGTGATTCTGTGATCAGAATGCGATTAGCAATTATGGCGGATGAATTGGGTAAAGCACCCGGTGATGATGGTATCGGAGAATACGCATTTCTTGATGCTAATACCGAAGACATGTCTGTGTATGAGAAGTATATGTATGACAACTATAGCGGAATCGGTGAAACTGGTTACGAAGGTAGACGTTTAAACAGAGATGTTGACATCGAGTGGGATGTGGAGGATTATCCAGATGAATTCTATACAGAGGTAATGGATACGTTATATATTCCTTTAGAGGAATCTTATAATGGTAGACGTACTTTTGATGTAAGTAAATTTCAATTCAGATTTACTTGGATGGATATTCAGGCTGCAGCTCGTGCTCGAAAAGGAGGAAGAAAAGAATTTGTAAGAGAAGAAGTTATTCCTGTATATCCTGATACTACTGTGTGGATTAAGGATTTTAATTATTCCTATAACGAACCAATGCATAATGATTATTTCTGGCACAGTGCTTATGATGATTATCCTGTAGTTGGAGTATCGTGGGAACAGGCAAAAGCATTTTGTACTTGGAGAACTATTGAGAAGAATACACACCAGAAGGAAAAAGGTAAAGAATTTGTAAATTACTTCAGATTACCTACAGAAGCTGAGTGGGAATATGCTGCCAGAGGTGGTTTAGAATCAGGAACATATCCATGGGGAGGACCTTATGCATTAAATGACAGAGGTTGTTTCTTGGCTAATTTTAAACCTTTAAGAGGAAACTATGCAGCGGATAATTTCTTGTATACAGTAGAAGCTAAGACATTTGATCCTAATGATTATAACCTGTATAATATGGCAGGAAATGTTTCAGAATGGGTGCAGTCTTCATACGATCCAGCAGCATATGAGCGTGTTTCATCGATGAACCCAAATGTTAATGACGATCAAAATAAACGAAAAGTTGTGCGAGGAGGATCTTGGAAAGATGTTGCTTATTTCCTACAGGTAAGTACCAGAGATTATGAATACGCAGATTCAGCTAGAAGTTATATTGGATTCAGATCCGTACAGGATTACATGGGTACAGATGTGACAGGAGAAAATAACACTCAAAATTAGAATAAGTCCCAAAATTTTCTATCAAACTTAATTACTAACCTTTTTTAAATTACTATTTTTAAGAAAAACTAAACACATTTATTATGGCAAATTCAAAATCAAGTAAAAAGTTAATGAACATGGTATACGGTCTGGGAGCAGCCGTTGTAATCCTTGGAGCATTATTTAAAATTATGCACTGGCCTTTTGGTAATGAGATGCTAATTGCTGGTCTGGTAACAGAAGCATTGGTATTTACGGTGTCTGCATTCGAACCAGTAGATGATGATCTAGATTGGTCTTTGGTATATCCAGAATTAGCTGGAGGAACCAGTTCAGGAAAAAAAGAAGTATTAACTCCAGATGGTATGTTATCTAAAAAATTAGATGAAATGCTTAAAGATGCTAGAGTTGATGCTAATTTAATGAGTAGTCTGGGTGATAGTATCCGTAACTTTGAAGGAGCAGCAAAAGGAATCGCACCTACAATAGATTCTATCCAAGGACAGAAAAAGTATAGTGAAGAGATGACAAAAGCGGCAACGTCATTAGAATCTCTTAATAGTCTGTACAAAGTACAATTAGAATCTTCTAGCAAGCAAGCTGAAGCAAATGCTGCAATAGCAGAAAATGCAACGAAGCTTAAAGAACAAATGCAAAGTCTTGCTAGTAATTTGTCTTCTCTTAATGGAGTATATGGTGGTATGTTAAGTGCTATGAATAAAAGCTAGTATTTAACCAAAATTAATTAATTTAATTATTTAACTACCAAAATATAACAATATGGCTGGAGGAAAATTATCACCAAGGCAGAAGATGATTAATCTTATGTACTTGGTATTTATAGCAATGATGGCATTAAACATGTCAAAAGAAGTATTATCCGCTTTCGGTTTAATGAACGAAAAGTTGGTTGCTTCTAATACAATTGCAACAGAAAGAAATAGTGCTTTTATGACTGGTCTCGAAGCAAAAGTAGGTGAGCAGCCTGCAAAATATGGACCCCTAAAGGCTAAAGCAGATACTATAAGTGCATTATCTGATGAATTTAATGCATATGTAGAATCAATAAAAGCAGATATTATTAAATCTGCAGATGATCCTGAGGATTATGAGACTATGGATAAACCTGACGCGTTAGACACTAAATTCTTTGTTAGTGGTAAACCTACTGCTGCTGCTGGTGAGTTCTTAGAAAAAATCGCTACCTATAGAGAAGGAGTGGTTGGAGCAATCAGATCTGTAAAAGAAGTAGATGGACAAGTTGCTACAAATGTAGAAACGATATTCAATACAGAAGACGTTAAGGACAGAGATGGAGTTTCTAAAAATTGGCTGAACTATAATTTTGAAGGTTTTCCATTAGTTGCTTCTTTAACAAAGTTGACACAAATGCAAGCTGATGTTAAGACAACGGAAAGTAAAGTTTTATCTGCTTTATTAGCAGGACAACAGACTTTAGATGCTTCTGCAACAAATTATAAGGCAGTTGTAGTTCCGGATAAAACAGCTTTCTTTAGTGGAGAAAAATTTACTGGAAAAATTGTATTAGCTCGTTTTGATGCAGGTTTAAAACCTACAGCTGTAGAGGTGAATGGAAAAAGTGAATTTGAAGTTCAGAATGGTCAGATTGTATTGGATTTCCCTGCAGGAAATGTTGGGGAAAGAGAGATCAAAGGAGAATTACAATTTAAAGAAGGAGATTCTATTGTAAAGATTCCAATTGAAAGTTCTTATGCAGTTATTCCTAAACCAAACTCGGCAGTAATATCAGCTGATAAAATGAATGTTGTCTATCGTGGGGTAAAGAATCCTATGACAATTTCGATTCCTGGTGTACCTTCTGTGAGTGCTAAAGCTCCGGGATTAAAGAGTGTCGGTGGAGCAGGAAAGTACGTTATGGATGTAACAACTGTTAGAGCTCGTGAAGTTAATATCAGCGTAAGCGGAAAATTACCAAACGGTACTAGCGTTAGTGATAGTAAGAAATTTAGAATTAAAGATATTCCTAGACCAATTGGTACGGTTAGAGGAGAAGATGGTGCAATAAAAATGTCTAAAAGTGGTTTAGATAAAGCATCAATCGGAGCAATATTACCAGATTTTGAATTTGATATTAAATTAAAAGTAACAAACTTTAAGTTTAAAGTGGAAGGTCAACCTACAATTCCTGTTAATGGAGGTAGATTGAATTCGAGAGCTAAATCTGCGCTTAAGAAAGCTAAGAGAGGATCTTCTGTTCAGATAATTGATATTAAAGCAAGTCTGGCTGGCAATAGCGGATATAAATTGAAAAAGATTTCTCCGGTAATTGTCGAGTTAACAAATTAAAAATAAAGTAATGATTATGAATTTGAGAAATGTAGGATTAACCATTTTTGGTCTATTCATAGCTGTATCTTCTTTTGGTCAGGATAACATTTTAAATGCTGGTAGTCCTGATGATATTGGAAAAAAGACGTTAGAACAGATTACTGCTGATAATGATCGCCCATTAGAGTATGGGTATGTAGATAAGCGTGATGTACTTTGGGCAAAAACAACCTGGGAGACAATCGATCTTGATGAACGTATTAATTTTCCATTATACTATCCTATAGATACTGTAAATATAGGTTCAGAGAGACGTGCACTTTATGATGTTTTATTGAGCAACGTAAAAAATGGTAGAATTGAGAAAATTTACTCAGATTCATATTTCACAGAAACACGTACGTTATCAGATCTTGAGTCGACTTTATCAAAAATTGATACCTTAGATTTAGGATATGAGCAATATAATGCTGGTGAAGTTGTAGATCCACAGTATATTGAAATAACTACTATTAGTGCAGCTGATATTTCTGAATATAAAATTCGAGGATATTGGTACTTTGATAAGCGTCAGGGAGAATTAAGATACCGTTTATTAGGGATCGCTCCAGTGGCACCAGATGTTAATTTCCTTACAGATGATGAGCCGGATATGGTTCCTTTGTTCTGGGTATGGTATCCGGATGTGAGAGAAATTCTTCATAATGCTCAGGCATTTAATAGAAAAAATACATCGATGCCATTTACGTATGATCACATATTAAATGCTAGAAGATTTAGTTCGATTATTTATAAAGAAGATAACATACAAGGAGATAGAACTATTGCAGATTATGTAATTGACAATGCCCTTATGCAACTTCTCGAAAGTGAAAGAATTAAAGAAAGTATTAGAAATTTCGAAATGGATATGTGGAGTTATTAAAACTCGCACTTATAATAAATTCTTCAAAACGCTCAACAATAGTTGGGCGTTTTGTTATTTTTGAGATATGCTAGATTATATGATCGTTGGTTTTGGATTGGCTGGACTTTCTTTTGCAGAGCAATTGGAGACAAACAAAAAATCCTATATTGTTTTTGAAGATGCTTCCCAAAAGTCATCCAGAGTTGCAGGTGGCTTATTTAATCCCGTTATTTTAAAGAGATTTACAGCTGCTTGGAGAGCAACAGAACAGCTTGATGCTGCCATACTTTTCTACACTGCTTTAGAGCGTAAATTAAATCAATCGTTTATTCATAAATTTCCAATATTAAGAAGGTTTAATTCAATTGAGGAGCAAAATACTTGGTTTCAGGCTTGTGATAAGCCAATTTTGAATAAATTTCTTTCTTTTGATATAGTTAAAAATACATATGTAGGTTTAGATATTCCTTTTCATTTTGGAAAGGTAAATCATACTGGGAGAATTGATATAACAAAAATGTTAGCAGCTTACAGCAAACATTTAATTGAACATCAACAGTTAATTACGACTTCTTTCATACACGACAAGCTTAGAATAGAAGATACATATGTCGAATATGAAGGGATTAAAGCAAAGAATGTCATTTTTACTGAAGGTTTTGGAATGATAAATAATCCTTTTTTTGAATATTTACCATTACGAGGTAATAAGGGAGAGTATGTGCTGATCAAATGTCATCAGTTAGATTTAAAAGAAGCAATTAAATCTTCTATATTTATTATACCTTTAGGTGATAATATATATAAAGTTGGAGCAACTTACAATAATAAAGACTCTACTGCTAATCATACGCAATCAGCCAAAGAAGAGTTAATAGAAAAGTTAGATACATTTTTAAAATTTCCTTATGAAATTGTAGATCAGGTTGCCGGAATTCGACCGACAACAAAAGACAGAAAACCTTTTATAGGGACGCATCCTGAATATGCAAATATGCATTTATTGAATGGATTAGGCAGTAGAGGTGTTTTAATAGGACCTTATGTTGCTAAAAAGTTATTTGAATACCTAGAGTATCAACAACCTTTAGATCGCGAGATAGATATTCAACGTTTTGAATAAAGCTAATAGAGCTAAGTGGTTTCTTTCTCTTTTTTATAACTCATAAAAAAGTTGATCCATATATTTCTGGAGAGACGAAGAATAATTGGCAAAAATAGAATCATGGTTGCCGAAATAATAAAAAAAGTGGTTAATAGACTTAATTTGAATAATAAATAGCTAAATACAAAAGCAGCAACTGCAAAAGCAATCCCAACAGGATAACTTACGTACATAGCTCCATAAAAGAATGAAGGCTCAATTTTGTATTTTGTGTTGCAGTGACTACAACGTTCATTCATTTTTAGAGTTTCGCTTAATTTATAAGGATTAGATTCTTTGTACATAGATTCTTCGTGACAAACAGGACAACTGCCAGTAATCATACTATAAATTTTGTTTCCTTTTAAGAAGTTCATAGTTCCTTTTATTCTAACACAAAATTAATCATCTTTGCACAAAATATTCAAAAGTACATGTTAAACATACATAACTTATCAATTTCATTTGGAGGAGAGTATCTTTTTGAAGAGATTGCTTTTAGATTAGATGCAGGAAACCGAGTAGGTCTCGTAGGGAAAAATGGTGCAGGGAAATCTACCATGCTCAAAATTTTATCAAGGGAGCAGGAGCCGGATTCAGGGCATATTGCGATGGATAAAGAATTAAAAATCGGCTTTTTAAAGCAAGATATTGATTTTGTGCAGGGACGCACGGTATTAGAAGAGGCATACGAAGCCTTTACCGAAATTAAAAAGGCAGAGCGAGAAATTGATACTATTAATACACAGTTAGCAGAACGAACGGATTATGAGAGTCAATCTTATAGTCAATTAATCACTGATTTGAGTGATATTACTCATCATTATGAAATTTTAGGAGGATATAATTATCAGGGAGAAGCAGAGCGTGTATTACAAGGACTTGGTTTTGAAAGAGAAGCCTTTAATAATCTCACAGATACTTTCTCTGGAGGTTGGCGTATGAGGATTGAATTAGCTAAGTTATTATTACAAAATAATGATATTTTACTACTGGATGAGCCTACAAACCACTTGGATATAGAATCAATTATCTGGTTAGAAAGTTTTCTGAAAACCTATACAGGTGTAATCGTAATTGTTTCTCACGATAAAATGTTTTTGGATAATGTAACCAATAGAACCATAGAGATTTCTTTAGGACGGATCTACGATTATAATAAGCCGTATTCTAAATATCTGATTCTTCGTAAGGAGTTACGTGAACAGCAATTAGCAACCCAAAAAAATCAATCGAAGCAGATCGAACAAACGGAAAAACTGATTGAAAAATTTAGAGCCAAAGCATCTAAAGCGTCTATGGCACAATCACTGATCAAAAAATTAGATAAAATTGATAGAATTGAGGTAGATGAGGATGATAATGCCGTGATGAACATTAGTTTTCCAATAAGTGTACAGCCTGGTAAGGTAGTAATTGAGGCAATAGACACAGGAAAAAGTTATGGGGAAAAAGAAATTCTAAAAGGGATCAATTTGTTGATAGAACGTGGTTCTAAAACCGCCTTTGTTGGTCAGAATGGTCAAGGGAAATCGACCTTGGCAAAAATGATTCATAATGAAATCCCTTACACAGGAGAACTTAAATTGGGGCATAATGTGCAGATTGGTTATTTTGCTCAGAATCAATCAGAATATCTGGATGGAGAATTGACAGTACATGATACAATGATTCATGCGGCTAATGAAAAAACACGAAGTAGAGTACGTGATATGCTAGGTTCCTTTTTGTTTAGAGGAGAAGAGGTAGATAAAAAAGTTAAAGTGCTATCTGGTGGAGAGCGAAACCGATTGGCATTATGTAAATTGCTTTTGCAGCCTTTTAATGTACTTGTGATGGATGAGCCTACCAATCATTTAGATATTAAATCCAAAAATGTATTAAAGAAAGCTTTGAAAAATTTTGAAGGAACACTTATTATGGTATCTCATGATAGGGATTTTCTACAAGGGTTGACGAATACAGTGTATGAGTTTAAAAACAAACAGATTAAAGAATATCTTGGAGATATTGATTTTTATTTAGAACAAAGAAAAGTTGATGATCTCCGTGATCTGGAGAAAAAAGAAAAACAGATTAAGGATGTTTCTACTACCAAGGAAACAGCAAAACAATCTTACGAAAATCAAAAAAAGCTAAAATCTCTTAATAATAAGCTAAGCAATGTAGAGTCTAAAATCAATAAATTGGAGCGGGAAATCAAAGAGATTGATGTAGAGTTAGCCATAAATTACGATCAAACGATAGCACAACCTAATTTTTTTGATACTTATCAAGGTAAAAAAGATACGTTAGCAAAATTAATGGAGGATTGGGAGCAAGTGCAAGAAGAGCTAGAGAAATTTTCTTCTTAATTTGCCAGTTAATTAATACGTTTAACTTCTCTAAATCTATATAAAATTTATTTTTATAGGGACTTATTCTTGTCTACAGAACTCTATGTTGAGAACATTAGACAGGTGTGACATAGATTGTTGTTTCTTATTTTTTTAAATATTCCTTCTGATTGGGTTTCATTCCTATTTTAGATATCATTTTCACTGAAAACAGGGTATTATAATCCTTGGACCATTTTTAATTTTACTTTTTAAATAACCGGTAACATAAAAAGAGATTGTGATATGGCTTGGATGGAAGAAACAGAGAAAGAATTAACAGAGGTGTGTAAAAATTTTGTTTTAGCAAAGGGCAAAAAAATTCACGGATTAATTTTATTTTTCTCACAGGATAACTTTAGTATTTATTGTGATTATCAGATAAAAAGCAACCTCGCTTTATGGGAGACTGATGATTGGTCTGAAGGCGAAGAATGCTATATAGATTACGAAAATGAAGATATTTATTTTTATTTAGAGGAATATGAAGAAGAGGAAGACGAAGTGCTGGATTTAGGATGGTTACTACTCTCAATTATATTGAGTAAAGTATTAGTTAATCTTAAAAATGATCCGGAATTGAAAAATAGTTTTTCTGAAGATCTTAAGATAGGTATGGATCTGGATGAAACGAATCAAAAACCAACCTTCCACGGTAATTATTTTGGAGGGTATAAGCCCAATGCTAAAATTGTAGCAAGTATTGTTGAAGAGTATGTGGAAGATGAACATAACAAAGAATTGATTCTGGACCTATTAAAAGAAGAACCTACCGGAGCCGGATTGGAACTGTGGACAAAACTACATGGACAACATAGTACGGCGCCATCAGAGAAAAAGCTCATCACTTGGTTTAATAAATCGTTAAAATGGTATAAAAAAGAAAAATATCAGAAGATTATTGATAAGATAGAACCCGGAATTTTAGTCATGGCTAGTGAACAAAACGATTCGTTAGCGTTAGTACAATCAGATTGCTGCAGTCAGGTTGGGCTTGCTTATCTAGAAATAGGCAATATAGATAAAGCTTTTTTTTGGTTCAAAAGAAGTTATAAGCTAAAAGACTTTAGTTATGGAGGGGTTAACCTTGGTAGAGTGTATCTTGATTATCATAAAGATTATAAGGCAGGATTAGAATTAGCTACTACTTTAAAAAAACATATGAATAAGTTAGCTCTTGTAGGGTATCCTTATAAATTTTGGAATTTAACCAATCTTTTAAAAGGAAATCTAGGTGTAGGTAATAAAGAGGAAGCAAAATTAGTGGCTAAGGAATTTTCTGAATTTTTGAAAGAAAATAATGATGGTGAAGGAATGGCTAAGACAATAGCGTTTATTTTCGCTTATCAACAAGATGGTATAGTGTCACCAGAAACGGTTGCAGAATTAATGCCACTGTTTTGTTAAAAGTTTTTTTAATATATATATATATATATATATTCCTATTTTGTTCTAATGAAAGAATATACCAATATAAATTTGGTAAAACTATTGCTTTCTTTTAAGTAAGAACAGTTTGGCTATAAATATTTGTTTTTATAATCATTAAAAATGGGCGGGTTACCTAAGAGTTAATATTAAATATATTTTGTCATTTTTTAATATTTTTAACCCGATTATCGGGTGCAACTAGAATTTTATAGATATTTTTGCAACGGAAAATTAAATTTATTATGTATGAATGATACGAAAGCCATTGATTTAAACGCCCATGCCTTATCTTGGATTGGTAAAATTCATTATGATTTTGGGTTTTTAGTTCAAAAAGCCTTTAGCGAGCATGGATTAGATCTTTCTAAAGAGCAATGGAGTGTTTTAAAACGACTGAAGGTAACTGACGGACAACCACAAAATGATTTGGCTTTTATTACGCATAGAGATAAAACATCGATGACCAGATTAATCAATACGATGGAAGATAAAGATCTGGTAATGCGTGTAAGCGATGAGAGTGATAGAAGAGTGAATAGAATATTTTTAACTGCTCATGGAAAGAGTGTGATTGAAAAAGTAACTCCTATTATGTATGATTTAATACCTGCGGTACAAGAAAGTTTAACCGATAAAGAGATTGAAAATCTAATCGCAACTCTCAGTAAAATTAAAGCTAAAATTGCAGAGATAGCTGATTAAAAGAAGTAATATATTATTTATAAAAGAGATATTTGATTGGTATCAAATGTCTCTTTTTTTGTTTAACCTTTATGGGTTATTGCAAATATATGTATATAATTAGATGAATTATACTCAGTTTAAGAATATGTAATAATGAGTAATTTATTTTGATATAGAGATGTTTTTAAAACATTCTTTTATATTCCATAGATGGACTTTCTCGGTCATATGTGTTTTGTCATATATTCAGGTTGTAAAAGTTAATCTTATGTGAGCGTTTTACTTTTGTGAGTTCTTTAACGGCAATCTAAATTTCTTGTTGATAGTTTTGAATTTACTTATGATTACTATTTTCATTGCATGAGTAAGTTAGATATCAGTTTTATTTATGAGAAATATAATACTTTCAATCCTTGGTATTTTGCTAATTGTAGGTGCGGTATATGGAGCAATAATTATTGCTGGAAATAAAACCAAACCTAAGTCAAAAATATCAAAAGTAGTGAATACTGTTTTTGTGGATACTGTTAAAAATGGTTCAATTCCCATTCAGATTACCGCAAATGGCAATTTAGTTGCAAAAAGAAAATTAGAGTTGTATGCTGAAGTAGAAGGCGTTTTTAAGGTAGGCCCCAAGCTTTTTAAAACGGGGCAGCAATATCAAAAAGGACAAACTCTAATTTCTATCGATGCGTCAGAATATTATGCTTCAGTGCAATCTTCTAAGAGCACTTTGTATAATTTAGTAACTTCAATTATGCCAGACTTGCGCCTGGATTACCCAGAGGTGTATGAAAAATGGCAAAAGTATTTAACTGATTTTGATATGAATAAGGTAACACCAGAATTGCCAGAAATTTCATCAGATAAAGAAAAATATTTCATTACCGGTCGTAATATCTATACTACTTATTATAATGTGAAAAATCTGGAACAACGGCTGTCCAAGTATCGGATTTGTGCACCATTTTCCGGAATACTTACAGAAGCTTTAGTGACAGAAGGAACTTTAATACGTCAAGGTCAAAAATTAGGCGAGTTTATAGACACCAGTCTATATGAAATGGAAGTAGCAATTAGCAAAGAGTATTCGGATTTACTAAAAGTGGGAGGTTCTGTAGCACTCACCGATCTTAATAAAATAAATACTTATACCGGAGAGATTATTAGAATAAATGGACGTGTAGATCAAGCATCACAAACAATTACTACTTATATAGAGTTAAAAGATCATGTGTCGCTAAAAGAAGGGATGTATTTAGAAGCAAATTTACAGACTAAAGAAGAAGATGATGCTATTGAGATTGATAGAAGCCTCTTGCAGGAAGATAATAAAATTTTTGTAGTACGAGATAGTATTTTGGATGCACTGGATGTACAACCTGTATATTTTTCTGACAAGAAAGTGGTATTAAAGGGAGTTCCGGATGATACTGTCATTATCTCAAAGAGTATACCGGGAGCATATTCAGGAATGTTGGTTTCAGTATTTGACGAGAATAAGGAAAATGCACAATCTGGCGTAAGATCTAAAGCTGCTGAATAATGAAAAAAATAATAGCGTATTTCATTAAATACCATGTGGCAGTGAATGTCATAGTTTTGGCAATTTTTATTTTTGGGGTTGTAGGGGTATTATCATTAAAATCCTCATTCTTTCCGCTTGTTGACTCTACTATTATCAGTATTAATATTACATATCCTGGTGCATCGCCTCAGGAGATAGAAGAAGGCGTAGTCCTGAAGATTGAAGATAATTTAAAAGGACTGGAAGGGATTGATAGGGTCACCTCTACTTCTGCAGAAAATAGCGGGACTATTACAGTGGAGATTGTGAAAGGTAGAGATATTGATTTTATGCTATTAGAGGTTAAAAATGCTGTAGACAGGGTGCCTTCGTTTCCTACGGGTATGGAACCTTTGGTCGTAGGGAAAAATGAAGAAGTACGAGAAACAATCAGTTTTGCTATAAGTGGGAAAGAAATTCCTCTTTCAACTTTAAAGCAGATTGGAAGACAGGTAGAAAATGATCTTCGTGCATTGGATGGAATCTCACAGATAACAGTTTCCGGATATCCTGAAGAGGAAATAGAAATAGCTGTCAACGAAAATAGTCTGTTAGCTTATAATTTGACTTTTAATGAAGTATCACAAGCAGTAAGTAATGCTAATATTCTGGTAACAGGAGGAAATATAAAGACAAATGTAGAAGAGTATCTGATTAGAGCTAATAACAGAGCTTATTATGGAGACGAACTGTCAAACTTAATTGTCAGAGCGGATCCCTCAGGCAGAACGGTTAGATTAAAAGATGTTGCCTTAATTAGAGATCGTTTTTCTGAAACACCAAATGCCTCCTATTTTGATGGAGATCTTTCTGTAAATGTTTCAGTAACAAGTACTAATAGTGAAGATTTGATTTCTTCTGCTGATAAAATAAAAGAATATGTTGCAGATTTTAATCAGAAGAATAATAATGTAGAGCTCAATGTAGTAAGAGATCGTTCTATTACTCTAAATCAAAGAACTGCACTGCTAACAGAGAATGCTATTATAGGTATGCTACTGGTATTAGTTTTTTTATCAGTTTTCTTGAATACTCGATTGGCATTTTGGGTAGCATTTGGATTGCCTATTGCCTTTTTGGGGATGTTTATATTTGCGGGGCAATTTGATGTAACCATCAATGTGTTGTCCTTGTTTGGGATGATCATTGTTATTGGGATACTGGTAGATGATGGTATTGTCATTGCAGAGAATATTTATCAGCATTACGAACGAGGTAAAACGCCGGTACAAGCTGCAATTGATGGAACTATGGAAGTGATTCCTCCGATTTTATCTGCAATTATCACGACAATTCTAGCGTTCTCTACTTTTCTGTTTCTAGATGGAAGAATAGGTGATTTTTTTAGTGAAGTTTCTACCATAGTGATTCTCACACTTGTAGTATCTCTGGTGGAGGCCTTAATAATCTTACCTGCGCATTTAGCTCATTCTAAAGCTTTACAGCCCAATGTTAAAAGCCCAACAACCGGAATAGGACGCTTCTTTGCTAAAATGAGAGTGGTTAATACAGTAGGAGATAAGATCATGAGTTGGTTACGGGATACGGTATATAGTCCCACATTGAGATTTACGTTGCGTAATAAAATCTTAACATTTGGCATTTTTGCTGCGGCATTGATTTTAACTATTGGATCTATAGGAGGAGGGATTATAGGAGTAACACTGTTTCCTAGAATCGCCAGTGATCGTGTTTCTGTAGATTTGGCAATGCCAAATGGTACCAATGAGAAAGTAACCGATTCTATTATTAGTATGATAGAAGAAAAATCCAAAGAAGTAAATAAGGAATTAACAGAAAAATATTTACAAGGATCAGAGTATAAAGGCAAAGAACTTTTTGAAAATATTATCAAAAACATTAGTTCATCATCTAGTGCTTCGCTGAATATTAATTTATTGCCAGGAGAAGAAAGACCAGATGTTTTAAATGCTGCTTTGGTAACTAATATGCTAAGAGATAAGGTAGGACCGGTTTTTGGAACAGAACGACTGATTTTTGGATCTGGGGGTAATTTTGGAGGGAGCCCTGTATCGGTATCCTTATTAAGCACAGATATAAATGAATTAAAAGCTGCAAAAATTGAATTAAAAAATCAACTGATAGCTGACCCCAGATTAAAAGATGTTGCAGATAATGATCCTGCAGGGATTAAAGAAATACGATTAGAGCTCAAGGATAACGCTTACTTACTTGGGATGGACCTACAAGCTATTATGGTGCAGGTGCGTTCTGGTTTTTTTGGAGTTCAGGCGCAGCGATTCCAGAGAGGACAGGATGAAATTAAGGTATGGGTACGTTATGATCGAGACAATAGATCATCTATTAATGATCTGGATAAAATGAGAATTGTCACACCTGCGGGTGATCGAATTCCTTTACAAGAAATAGCATCATACACTATCGAGCGTGGAGATGTTTCTATTAACCACTTAGAAGGACAACGAGAAATACAAATCTCTGCAGATGTAAAGGATCCTGATCAAAGTGCTACAGATATTCTGGATGATATACGCAATATTATCATGCCTGATATTAAGGCAAAATACCCTACGATCACAGCATCATACGAGGGGCAAAACAGAGAAGCTGCAAAGATTTCTAGTTCGGCAGGTGTAGTCTTTCCAATAATTTTCTTTTTAATTTATGTAACCATTGCTTTTACTTTTAGAAGTTATAGTCAGCCCTTATTGCTGCTTTTGTTGATTCCTTTTAGTTTAACAGCCGTAGGGTGGGGTCATTTTATTCACGGATTTCCAATCAATATATTATCTGCTTTAGGGATCATAGCGCTCATAGGTATTATGGTCAATGACGGATTAGTCCTGATTGATAAATTTAATAGTTACCTGAGAGAAGGATTGCGATTTGATGATGCTTTATATGAGGCTGGGAAGTCCCGTTTTAGAGCTATATTTTTAACATCATTAACTACTATAGCAGGGTTAGCTCCCTTAATTTTTGAAAAAAGCAGGCAAGCACAATTTCTGAAACCAATGGCAATTTCTATTGCTTACGGAATTGGTTTTGCCACTATTCTTACATTAATAATGCTGCCATTATTTTTATCATTTAGTAATTATATTAAAGTAGCAGTAAAATGGTTAGTTACAAATAGAAAAGTAACTAAAGAAGAGGTAGAACGTGCGATAAAAGAACAAAAAGAAGGACATGAAGAGCATATATAGTAAAAACAGGTCTATTTTGAGTTTGATTACTCTGTTGTTTTTAACCTCAGTTACTTGTGTAGCCCAGCAATTGACAAAACAAGAAGCAATACGTCTTACATTAGAGAATAACTTTGGGATCTTGATCGCAACTAATAATATAGAAGTAGCTAAAAACAATAAGAACATTCTCAATTCTGGTTATTTACCTACATTAACCGGCAATGCCGGAGCAGATTATGAACAATCCACTACTATTGTCTCATTTGATGGAGCTGTGGATGATCAAGGAATCCCCATTCCTGATAATGAACAAAGAGGGGTAGAAACTAAGAGGTATAATGCCAGTCTCAATTTGGCATACACTTTATTTGATGGATTGGGTAGGTATTATAACTATAAGATATTCAAAGAACAATATAATCTGAGTGAGTTGCAAGCCAGAGAAACCATAGAAAATACTATATTACAGCTCTTTAGTGTTTATTATGAGGTGGCTCGACTATCAGAAAATTTGAATATCTTAGAGGAAACATTGACGATTTCTCAGGAACGTGTGATCCGGGCAGGGTACTTATTTGAGTATGGACAGGACACAAAATTAGGAGTGCTTAATGCACAAGTGGATGTAGCCAATGATAGTATAAATGTACTTAATGCCAGGCAACAGTTAATCAGTGCAAAACGAGACCTTAATGTTATTCTCAATGAAGAAATTGAAAAAACTTTTGAAGTAGATACCATAGTGCAATTCGTTTCTGGTTTACAACTGGATGAATATGCAAGTTTATATGCTAAAAATAACGTCACTTTGTTACAAAATGAAACGAATCAACGAATTAGTGATTATGATATCAAAGTGAGTAAATCTGGTTATTTGCCAACGGTGGGATTAACGGGTTCTTATGGGTGGAATGAATCCAGAAACCCTCAGGGAGCCTTCTTTCCGTCAAATATTAATGATAATATAGCATTGTCTGCGGGGATAAGTTTATCGTGGAATCTCTTTGATGGAGGAGGAACGATCACTGGAGTCAAAAACGCAAAAATCGCTTTAGAAAATCAAGAGATCGCTAAGAAGCAGGTCGAAGCAGAAGTGAAAAGAGATGTTGCTAATGCTATAGGAGATTATGAAAATCTTTTAACTATTTTTAAAATACAACAACAAAATGTACTAACCAATCAAAATAATTTTGAACGATCTAAAGAACAATTCAAATTAGGACAAATTACCTCGATAGAATTCAGACAGGCACAAATCAATCTGATCAATGCACAGACGAATCTAAATTTTGCTAAATACAATGCTAAAATCTCAGAGTTACAATTATTGCAGCTCACAGGGCAATTACTTAATGTAGAATTTTAAAAATATGTTTGAACACTTTTTTCAATGTCCGTATTGTTGGGAAGAGATATCCATGTTGCTGGATCCATCGGTATCTTTTCAGGTCTATGTAGAAGATTGCGAAGTATGTTGCAATCCAATAGAACTTCACCCCAGATTTGAAGAACAAGAACTAGTAGCTTTTGAAGCTCTTGACATAGAACAGTGATTTGTTGTTTTTTTTTCTTAATTTAACAATTAGTCTATAAGAAAAATCAAAATCACACTATTGAAATTTTCAACTAAGTATATTTATACTTTATCCATACTACTTTTAGCTTACTGTACTACAATCTCGTCTCAATCAAATACTGCAGTCGGGATAGAAAAAAAATTAAAAATTTCTAAGGATTTTCTACAAAAAGATCTCGACAGTGCTTTATATTATGCAAAGGAGTCCTTACGTCTCTCCCGAGATATAAATAATGATTCACTAATAGGTAAGTCTTTATTACACATTAGTAGTACGTTGATCTGGCAGCGTAACTACGTAGCAGCAGATTCTATTATCCGATCGAATCTTACTAAAAACTTGCTTCCAGAGACTGAAGGTATGATGCGGCATAATCTGGGTGTTATACAACATAATCAGCAAAACTATGAGGAGGCATTAGTTTTATATTTTAAAGCAGTAGAGGTATTAGAGAAGGCTAAGAATACAAATAAAATTGCAAACACATATACTAATATAGGAATACTCAGTACAACTTTGGGGTATTTTGAAAATGGACAAAAATACCTGAAAAAAGCATTGGCTTTATGCGATGATAACAACATACTCAAAATACAAGCAACAGTAAATTTAGCTAATCTGTTTTATAGACAAGAATTGTATGATAAATTTTTGGAGACTTCGTTTGAAGTTGAAAAGTTATGTATTCAACAAAATGCTAAAAGTTTACAAACGGTTATTTATAATAACTTATCGAATTACTATACTCATAAAGCAATGGATTATGATAAAGGGTTGCTGTATGCAAAGAAAAGTGTTCGATTAAAAAAAGAACTTGGTTTCACTTCAAAACTTGGGCAAACCTATAAGATTATAGGTGAAAGTTATTTTAAAAAGAAAGAATATCAAAAAGCTATTTTATATCTCGATAGTGCATTACAAAAGAGTAATAGAGTTCATAAACCCGGGGTATATGAGTATTTGAATTTAGCATATGCAAAATTAGGAGATCATAAAACAGCATTGCATTATGCAGACTTAAGAAGTAAAATGAAAGATTCTATAACTAATGAAAAGCAAGAAGAAAAAGTAGCAGAACTGATAGAAAAATATGAGTCTCAGAAAAAAGGGCTGGAGATTAATAATTTACTTAAAGAGAAAAAAAATCAGCAACAAATAGTAATGCAAGCTAAATCGTTAAAAAACCTGTATCTATTCCTAACTATTGTTTTATTTATTTTGTTTGTAGGGAGTATATGGGCATTTAGAAGGCTAAAGAAACAACAAACAGAACTTGCTCGGTTAAATCAATTTAAAAGTAGGCTGTTTTCTATTATAGCACATGATTTAAGAGGGTTAATAATTCCATTCCAGCGATCTGGCAAGATTATGAAATATCATATTGATAAAGAAAATTATCAACGTACTATAGAACTTTCTATGGAATTAGAAAAGAGTTCACATTTACTGGCAAATACGCTGGATAATTTGCTTCATTGGTCATTAGCGCAAATGAATGGATATAAAATTGATGCTAAAGATATGTTCTTTGGGAGAGAGATTAAAGAAATCATCGCCAACTACCAACAACAAGCAGATTTTAAGAATACTAATATCCATCTGGAATATGAAAAAGATATTGCTGTTCGTTTTGATAAAGGAATATTTCATGTGATTTTTAGAAACTTGTTAGGAAATGCATTAAAATATACAGAAAATGGAGCTATAAATATTAAGTTTTTCATAAAAGCTGATCGATTAGAATGTATCGTTATTGATGATGGAGTGGGCATGTCAGTCAAACAAGTAAAGGATGTTTTTAATGTAGAAAATAAACAAACAACTATAGGTACCAAAGGCGAAAAGGGTACAGGAATAGGTTTAAATCTTGTAAGTCGTTTTGTGGATCTACATAAGGGCACTATCAAGGTTTTTTCTGAAAAAGCTAAGGGTACTCGCTTTGAATTAAGCTTTCCTATAGAATAAGATATAAATATTCTAATAGTACAATGGCAGAGAACTACACGATAAAAAATAAAACAAGAAATATAAAAATCCCGAAGAAATATATTCCTTCGGGATTAGAGATAAGATATTGATTCAATTTTAAAATAGTACCAAAAGTTGGTGGTCTAGATGTTAGCTACCAACCAATCACCAATTTCACTGGTTTTGTAAGCTTTTTTACCTTCTGCCAAATCTTCTGTTACGATACCTGCATCCAGCGATTTATTTACAACCACTCTAATTGCTTCAGCTTCGTCCGTTAATCCAAAAGCAGTTTCAAACATCATCGCTGCTGATAAAACTGTTGCCAATGGATTTGCAATATCTTTTCCAGTTGCTTGTGGATAAGATCCATGAATCGGCTCAAATAGCGAATTTTTCTCTCCTAAAGATGCAGAGGGCATCAATCCCATAGAACCAGAAATTACCGAAGCTTCATCAGTTAGGATATCCCCAAATAGGTTTTCTGTAATTAGTACATCATACGAGTTAGGCCATTGCACCAATCGCATAGCAACTGCATCTACAAATTCGTAGCTTACTTCTACTTCCGGATACTCTTTTTCCATACTCTGTACAGTTTCTCTCCATAGACGAGAAGATTCTAATACATTAGCTTTATCAACACAACATAGTTTTTTACTACGAGCCATAGCCGTCTCAAATCCTTTTTTTGCTAAACGAGTCACTTCAGCTCGTGTATAGGTACAAGTATCGTATGCAGTATTACCATCATCTTCTCTTCCTCTTTTTCCAAAATAGATACCACTGGTCAATTCTCGTAAAAAGACTAAATTGGTACCCTCGATACGTTCTCTTTTTAGTGGAGATTTATCAATTAATGATGGAAAAGTAAAAGTTGGTCTTACATTAGCAAACAGCCCAAGTTTTTGACGCATTTTTAATAACCCTTGTTCTGGTCTCACTTTTGCAGAGGGGTCATTGTCAAACCTGGGATGACCTATAGCTCCAAATAATACGGCATCTGCTTTTACACAAATCTCGTGTGTTTCATCAGGATAAGGATCTCCTACGGCATCAATAGCAGCTGCTCCGGTAAGGGCAGCTGTCCAATTGATCTTATGATTATACTTTGTTGCAATTGCATCACAAACTTTTACAGCTTGGTCAATAACTTCTGGTCCGATTCCATCTCCGGCAAGTAATGCTATGTTTAATTCCATTAGTACGTATTATATATTTTAATTATTTTATAGTAAGCTGAGCAAGTAAAAAATTATATTATATTTCAAATTGTTCGACAAGCTCAGGCGGACAATTTGAAAAGAGATATTTATAATTCTATAATATTCAGCATTTTTTCGGTGGCTTTGATAGCAGAAACAGTTTGGTCAGAGTTTAATCCTCTGGTTACAAATTCTTTTTCTTCCGTTTTCCAAGTGATTATAGTTTCACATAAGGCGTCAGAAGTACTTCCTGGTGGGATTCTAACGGCATAATCAATCAATATAGGAAGCGTTTTCTTTTTCTTTTTATAAACCTTGCCTAATGCTTTCATAAAAGCATCATATTGTCCATCGCCTTGTGCGTGTTCTTCAATTGTCTCATCCTCTATTTTAATAGCTACTGTAGCAGAAGGTTTTAACCCTCTGGCATGGTTTAATACATAGGATTTTATTTTTACAGTGTCTTCATAAGACTTACTGTCCAGCACATCTGATATAATGTAGGGTAGATCTTCTTGTGTAACTACCTCTTTTTTATCTCCTAACTTAATAATGCGTTGGGTAACTTTTTTGACATCTTCGGGGCTTAATTTTACTCCCAGTTCCTGAAGGTTTTTTTCAATATTGGCCTTTCCGGAGGTCTTTCCTAAAGCGTATTTACGTTTTCTGCCAAAACGCTCTGGCATTAGGTCATTAAAATACAAGTTATGCTTATTATCACCATCTGCATGAATTCCTGCGGTTTGTGTAAATACATTTTCTCCTACTACTGGTTTATTTGCAGGGATTTTGAATCCTGAAAAGGTCTCTACCAGTTTACTTACTTTATATAAAGCTGCTTCTTTTATATTGATGGATACTTCTGGGAGGTAATCATTGATTACTGCGACCACACTTGCGAGAGGTGCGTTCCCTGCACGTTCTCCCATGCCATTCATAGTAAGATGTAATCCATTAACTCCTGCTTTTAGACTTTCTAGTACATTGGCTACACCCAGATCATAATCATTATGTGCATGAAAATCAAAATGAAAATCAGGATATTTAGTACGTAAAGAGGTTAAGTATTCAGAAGTTTCTGAAGGGATCAATACTCCTAATGTATCAGGTAATAATATCCGTTTCACAGGCTGAGTTGTGAGGAAATCAAGAAATTGATATACGTACTCCGGAGAGTTACGCATCCCGTTGCTCCAATCCTCTAGATATATGTTATTGATAAAGCCTTCTTCTTTTGCTTGTGAGAAGGTATTTGCAATTTCTGTAAAATGTTGTTCTGGCGTTTTTTTTAGTTGGTAAGTGAGGTGATTTAAAGATCCTTTGGTTAATAAATTTTGAACCTTAGCTCCTGTATTTTTCATCCATTGGATTGATTTACCACCATCTACAAATGTTAATATCTCAACTTGATCAATATATCCATTAGCTTTTGCCCAATCAATAATACTTTTCACAGCATCAAATTCTCCTTCGGATACACGAGCAGACGCCACTTCTATTCGATCTACTTTTAGTTCTTCAATTAAAAGACGAGCAATAGTTAGTTTCTCTGAAGCAGAAAACGAGATTCCGGAGGTTTGTTCACCATCCCGAAGCGTAGTATCCATGATCTCAATAGGTCGCTTATTCATTTTGTATTATCTGTTCAGCTTTGTTTTGGAAACCTAACAGGTTTTTATAACCTGTTAGGTTTATAAGTTATCTTTTGCATATGGGATTGTAGTGAAAATCCCGCAAGCCTGATCCTGATTACCATAGGGAGAAGTATGAGGAATTGTAACGAATAGCTCCTCCAAACGCTCCAATTAGTTATGTAATAGGGTTAAAATGGACGTGCAGCTGCAAATTCCTGAATTTCTGATTTCATTTTAGTCAAATAATCAATATCATCATATCCATTCAGCATGTTTTCTTTTTTGTAACTATTGATATCAAATGATTCTGTTGCTCCAATACTTTTTAAGGTAATTGTTTGTTCTGGTAAATTAACTTCTAATTGTGTAGTAGGATCTGTCTCAATAGCATTAAATATTTTCTCCAAAAACTCTGGGCTTACCTGAACCGGAAGCACCCCTATATTGAGGCAATTTCCTCTAAAAATATCAGCAAAAAAACTAGAAACTACACATCTAAAACCGTAATCATAAACAGCCCAGGCAGCATGCTCACGTGATGATCCTGAACCAAAGTTTTTACCTCCAACTAAGATTTGACCACTATATTTAGGATTATTAAGTGCAAAATCTTCTTTAGGATTATTATCACTATCATATCTCCAATCTCTAAAGAGATTATCTCCAAACCCCTTACGCTCTGTCGCTTTTAAAAAACGAGCAGGTATAATCTGATCGGTATCTACATTCTCTATGGGTAAAGGAACCGCAGTGCTTGTAAGTATATTAAATTTATCGTATGCCATTTTTATCTAATTAATGATTCTGAATCTTTCTATTATGAATTAGGCTCAGAATTGTATTATGCTATTGCTTTTTCTAATAAAGTTCTTGGGTCAGTCACAACTCCGGTTACCGCAGTTGCAGCAGCGACCAGTGGACTTGCTAATAAAGTTCTTGATCCAGGACCTTGTCTTCCTTCAAAATTTCTGTTAGAAGTACTTACTGCTAATTTTCCTGCTGGGATTTTATCATCATTCATAGCTAAACAAGCAGAACAACCAGGCTCTCTTAATGTAAATCCAGCTTCTGTAATGATGTCAAGAATTCCTTCATTTTTGATAGCGGCTTCTACTTCATGGGATCCCGGAACTAACCAGGCAGTAATGTTTTGAGCTTTTTTCTTACCTTTTACTATAGAAGCAAATGCTCTAAAATCCTCGATTCTTCCGTTTGTACAACTTCCTAAGAATACAAAATCAACTGGTTTGCCAATCATTGAATCTCCTTCTAAGAAATTCATGTAGCTTAGTGATTTTTTATAGGTTGCTGATCCTCCTTCAAGATCTTCAGCGTTTGGAATAATATTAGAAATACCTATTCCCATTCCAGGATTGGTACCATAGGTAATCATCGGTTCGATATCAGCACCATTAAAGTTTAACTCTTTGTCAAAAACCGCATCATCATCTGTAGAAAGTGTTTGCCAATATTCCATCGCTTTGTCCCAAGCGTCCCCGGTAGGAGTTAATGCACGTCCTTTTATATATTCATATGTTTTTTCATCTGGTGCAATCATACCACCACGAGCTCCCATCTCTATACTTAAGTTACATACCGTCATACGACCTTCCATAGTCATATTTCTGAATACATCACCAGCATATTCTACAAAATATCCGGTAGCTCCAGAGGTAGTCAATTTTGAAATGATATATAATGCTACATCTTTTGGTGTTACTCCAAAACCTAAGGCACCATTCACATTGATACGCATCTTTTTTGGTTTAGGTTGCATAATACATTGCGTAGACAATACCATTTCTACTTCAGAGGTACCGATACCAAAAGCAATAGCTCCAAACGCTCCATGTGTAGAAGTATGAGAATCTCCACATACGATTGTAGCTCCAGGAAGCGTTATTCCGTTTTCTGGTCCCACCACGTGTACGATACCATTTTTTTGATGTCCTAATCCCCAGTGAGAAATACCCCATTCTGCGGCATTCTCTTCTAATGCTTTTAATTGATTAGCAGATAGCGGATCCTCTACAGGAAGATGCTGATTGATAGTTGGTGTATTATGATCGGCTGTAGCAAAAGTTCTTTGAGGATATAACACACTGTTATTTCTGCTTTTTAGTCCTAAAAAAGCTACAGGACTAGTTACCTCGTGAATGAAATGGCGATCAATAAAAAATACATCAGGTCCATCTTCAATTTTTCGGATTACATGTGAATCCCACACTTTGTCAAATAATGTCTTACTCATTTTATATACTTTTAACGATCATTCAATTTTATTTCTTTATATGGAAAAGAAAAGGATGCAAATTTACAAAATTATGGGGGTAACTGCTAAAGAAATCATAAAAGCGCTTTAGTTTTGATTATATCTCAAAAGATGGCATATCTGTTGCAAATTCTATAATTGATAGATGGGAATATGTACTTTTACTGATTTTTTTTCAATAGCTATTTGTTGTGTAATCAATAGATAAGCTAAAATTTTGTAAAAATTAGCTATTTAAATTTTAAAATAGCTTGGCTAAGTTAAAAAAGGTTGTATATTTGCGCTCCGATAGCAAGGTGTTTATCAAAAAAACAATTGTTATTAAAGTTTGTCAAGTTCATAACTTGAAGGTTTAATTACCAAGTAAACTAACATATATCGCGAGGTAGAGCAGTAGGCAGCTCGTCGGGCTCATAACCCGAAGGTCACTGGTTCGAGTCCAGTCCTCGCTACTACATAGCCATCTCTTTTTGAGATGGCTATTTTGTTTCAATAGATTTTAATTTCTGAATATATCATATGAATCATTATATCGTGAATAGTATTAATTTACTATGTTTGGGTTTACTGTTTTTTGCTATGAAAAGTAATGCTCAAGAAAAAGAATATCAAAAAATTGAATCCAGGTATTTTAATAATCTTTATCAAATTAGTGATTCTATATATCGCTCAGAACAGCCAAGTAGAAGAGGCTTTACAGAGTTAGAAGAAAAAGGCTTTAAAACTGTCCTGAACGTAAGGAGATTAAGAGAGGATATTAAGAAAGCGAAGCATACTAGTTTGAAACTAGAAAGAATTCCCTTAAAGGCAGGACTGTTAAGTGAAGATGATCTAGTCCAAGCGCTACAGGTAATTCATACTTCCAAAAAGCCTATACTTATACATTGTTGGCATGGTTCTGATAGAACAGGAGCGATAATTGCAGCATATAGAATTGTAGTAGAAGGTTGGGAGAAGGAAAAAGCCATACGTGAATTTAGAATTAAAGCTTTTGGTTATCACGAAAAATGGTATCCAAATTTAATAGAACTACTCAATAATCTCAATGTACAGAAAATCAAGACTCAACTAGCTATTTGATCTTTAGAATTCTTGTAGACTCTGTCTCAGCTGTAGTTTAACATAATCAGAATAAAACAGTCTTACCTTGTAATTCTTGTAGTAAACCGGTCTTGTTTTTATTTCTAATCGACTAATTAATAAAGATTCTCTTTACAATAAAAGGGTTTTTAAAATGTCGTTTGCAGATGGTTAATTTATAAAGTCGTGCGAGTTATTTTTAATAAATCATACCCAGATTTTCTTGTATCTTTACTTTAGTAAATAAGCGATGAGTTTTTAGTTTTATAAAAACTAAAAATTAATCATCAATACAGATAAAGTAACCTAATTATTTATGAAACAAATCAACTGGGGAATTATAGGATGTGGTGATGTTACAGAGGTAAAAAGCGGTCCTGCTTTTCAGCGTATCACAAACTCTAAACTTATTGCTGTGATGCGACGTGATGGCGCTAAAGCTAAAGATTTTGCAGTACGCCACGGAGTTCCGGAATGGTATGATGATGCCACAAAAATTTTATATCATAAAGAGATTAATGCAATCTATATTGCTACACCACCTTCTTCACACATAGAATTTGCTTTAAAAGCACTTGATATTGGAAAAGATATATATCTGGAAAAACCCATGGCTATGAATGCCGAGGAGGCACAAAGAATTCATGATGCTGCTCAGCGAAGTACCGGGAAACTGGTAGTAGCGCATTATCGGAGAAGACTTCCTGTGTTCAGAAAAGTGAAAGAACTTTTAGAGCAGAATGCCATTGGAGCAGTATCATTTGCCGATATCACATTACTACAATCCAGAAATACCGAGTTTGATCAGAATACTGAACAAAACTGGCGATTACAACCCGAAATTTCGGGTGGAGGCTATTTTCAGGATCTTGCACCTCACCAATTGGATATTATGTATCACTTTTTTGGTGGAGTGACTAATGTTATTGGTTTTTCTAACCGCAGACATACAACTGATGGTGTTGCTGATATGGTAAATGGAATCATACACTTTGAAAATGGAATTCAGTTCAGAGGAATTTGGAATTTTAATGCCGCTGTGCAGGATCAAAAAGATGAATGTACTATCTACGGTTCTGAAGGAACTATTAGATTTTCCTTTTTTTCTGGTTCTTCTGTATCTTTAGTATCACAAAAAAATACAGAGGTTTTTAATTTTGAAAATCCAAAACATATTCAAGAGCCTATGATAACAGCTACTGTTGATTATTTTTTAAATAAAGATGAAAATCCTTGTCCTTCTGCAGATGGAGCATTTGTCATGAATCTGATGGATAAAATCTCTCAGAATGACTAGAGTCACTATGCTGATTTGTGTTTTTTAAATACTAAAAATTACAAATTATATATTTAAGGTAACACCTATACTAAGGTTAGAAGCTTCATCGTCCTGTAAATCTGATGAAAAACTAGTACGGGAATAATTATATAGTGCAGAAAGGCTTATTACATCTGTAAGAGGAATCTCTGTCTTTAACTGGCCTAAAATTCTGTGATTCGCTATATCTGTATATAATGGCTGAAAATATAGTGTAGCTATAATATCCAAATTAATTTTTTGTACAGATTGATTAATAGAAAGATAACTACTGTTTCTGTGGTTATAAAATTGTTGATCGGTTGCATCGATTTCTTCTGCTTCATACATATAAGAATTTCCAAAATAGATGCTAGTGGTCGCTTTTGAGATTAGTTTTAGTCGAACCCCTGTTCCTATTAAATTTCTTTGAGTAATAGTAAGTTGCGTGTTGTTTTGATTTTGTATAAAGGCTTCTAGAGACCAGATAGGAGATAATTTTTGATTATATCGGGTATGAAAAAACCAGGAATTCTGAAAATCCATCTCATTGGTACGAATGAGGTTATAATTAAGGATCATAAAATAATTTTTCTGAAAATCCTTTGATTTATATTGGGTAGCAAGATTAGATCCGATCTGCATTACGTATTCTCCGTTGTTATCTGTATAATTAAAAAGCAAATCACTTTTTAATACAAATCGGGTAGAATCCGTCTGCATGCGCTTTGATTCTATATTGACTAATTGTGCTTGAGAATTTAAAAAAAAGAGTCCTGCACATATTACAGCAATCGTTAATTTCATTATTAATTTTTAAGACAGCAAAGATATCAATATTTACTATCAAAATATCTTGTTGTATGAGCCTTAAATAATTTCTGAGAGCTCATCTATGTATTTATGAAAAGTACCTTGTCTGAATTTGATGTATAAAAGTTCTATTTCAGATTCAGAAAGGTCAGAAAAAAGCAATTGATATTCTTGACGTGTAAATTGTAAAAACTCTTTGAAATTTTCAGATTTCAGAACACTTTTTCTTATAAATTGAGTAAGCGCTTTTTTAGAAAATAATTGATCCCCTATTAGATACGTATTTGGTGATTTTTTAGCGTTACTTAAGAACTGTTTGTATTTAAAATTAGTAGTATTAAGTATTTCTGCAGTAAACTTAGAAGGTTGAGTATGGAAATCATATGTTTTGTAAAAAGTATAATTTTCGTTAACAGCCAAAAAACCTTCTTGTGAGATCAATGTGTTAGTAAGGATCAGTATAAATAAAGTGGTGAATATAGTTTTCATAATACTTTGTTTTAAGTGTGAGATGCAAAGGTATATAGAAGGACGCATTGATATCATGTATAAACTTCCCATTGTGTTGCATATTTGACACGATCATCTGTCTGATAGCTGATTGGTTTTTCTTTATGACTGCAATGATCATAGAATTCCTTTCTAATGAATTCAGAGTCTCATTCAATTGATAACAAAAAATGCGCTAGTTATTGAGAACTAACGCATTTGGAACACCTATTTACTCACAGAGAAAATATCTTTTAATTGTTTGACCATACCGCCATTACCTGAAACTGTTATTTCACCGATTTTGTCAGCAATTTTCTCTACATACTCCATTTCTTTGAGCTTGTAAAGCATTTCATTATCTTCCATAAGTTTTGCAGTATTTAGCAAACTACGGGTAGAAGCGGTCTCTTCACGGCGGGTGATAATATTAGCTTGTGCCCTTTTCTGAGCAACCAATACCTGATTCATGATCTCTTTCATTTCACCTGGTAAAATGATATCACGAATACCACAGTTGAGAATACGTACACCTAGTTTAGTAGCTGTATTTTTTGTGTCTTCTAATACTGTTTGTGCCATACTTTCTTTACGATCTAACAACTCATCTAATGTATAGGTACCTACATATGCTCGTAATACGAGTTGCATTGCTATATACAACTGCTTCTCATACTCTTTGTTATCGAGCAAAGCTTTCTCAATATCAATCACCTTATACTGGGTATTAAAGTTGATACGAACTGCCGCTTTATCTTTAGTCAACAACTCCTGACCAGCGATTTCCAATTGCAATTGACGTACATCAACTTTTGCAATCGTAATTGAAGTGTCATTTCTCCAGAAACGGTAACTACCACTCTCTAGTGTTTTTATATATACGTCATCGACAATCAATACTGCTTTTTCGTATGCAGTTACTTCAAAAACTCGAATGTATTTTGTCAATGCATAGTGACTAAACAGAGAGGTGTCAATTTTTTCTGTAATATAGATTTTACTCAGATCGGCAGTAGTAAACTTATAATTGATCAAACCTTTCCAGTACAAGTAACGACCTGCTGCTAAAATGGTTTTAAAATTATGATTTTCATATACTAAAACAATCTCATTATCTTTTACTTCGATTACGTGCAGCATTGCTTCTAATGTTGCATCTTCAAGTAAGAGGTCTAATGCTATTGGAGCCACAAAAGATTGTGTAAGATCATATTGTATTACACGTTCACCAAAGCCTAACCAATAGGTGCCTTTAGTAATTATACGTTGGTAATCACCTTTATTAAAGATTAAACCTACTTTGCCCGCATTAATTCTTACTCGTTTCATTTTTTTGGTTTTTAATTATACATATATTGATGACAACTCTGGTCATAGTAAGTTGTCTACTCCTGTCTGGAACCACGGGTATAGCTCTGTATTGAAGTATATTTTTAATCCGATTATAAAAATCGGGTTGTTTTTTGTTTAAAAAAACAGTAACAGCAAATCATCTATCAGGTACGGTAATAATAGCAGGATATTTTTTCGGCTATTCGTTTTAAGTAAAGAGATGAAAGAGGATAAGATGCTGATATGATCTTATGTCTCAGAAATCTGAATACAAAAAAGTAATAGTTTCTAATGATAACAATACTAATATTTCAAAGTACTTTTAAGACTGTTGATATAGCAAGAGTACTACAGCAACTGATCTGCTATCACGGTTTCTATCATATTTAACAGCGTGACAGGCTGGAGATCAGTTTAAAAAGATGATCAGCTTTAGAAAAAGACATTTTGAGTGTCTATTCGCCAGAACCCTAATCTGGTGCGTCTACCAATTTCGCCATCCCAATAGCTATCGGGAGTAGGATTCGAACCTACATGAATTATCTGTCGTTCTATCCACTAAACTACCCTGAGTAATCAGGGGTGGGAATCGAACCCACATTTACAGAATTGGTGGCATTTTTTTTGGAAAAATAGCCGATAAACCTTCAAGTCAAGTTGTATATGAAGTGATGATACAAATAATGCAATACCTCATACAATGGTGCTATACAGAAACACGCAACAAGACCAGCTTGATATTTTTAAGGAGTTCAATAAATTTTTTCTGTGAAACACAATGATTCAATATGGAACTACTTATTAATTTTCCTGAACTGGTATGGATCCATTCTATAGATTGATCTATGTCAGTTATAATATGCTGGATATTATAAAAGGAAACTGTTTTTTTAATATGTTCTTTAGAAAGATCAAGAGCATCTACACCACAACATTCAATGACACAAAATGATTCCAGACCCTTCCAGAATCCTTTGTTGTTTTCTAGGAATTGATCTATTCTTATTATATTATTTCTGCTCATGTCGTTCATAACTCTCTTGCTTTTTAAATCTGATACAAAAATGAAATCTAACTACGCAACTATTATGCGTAGGTAAATAACATTATTTATAGTATGTGTGAGGTCTATCATTTTTATCCAGTATCGACTTTGATTCAGGAGGGAATAATAAGGTGCTCATCATCGTAATGTAGCTTGATATCCACTCTGGCAACTTACTGGTGATTATCGATTTTTTGTATTTTGTTTTTCTTTTGGTACTGGTTAATTGAGTTTTCATAATCATAGGATGAATTGGTTGAACGTTGTTTTAAAAATTAGCAGGAACAGCCCGATTGCTCATATATTTGTTATTGTTTTAGGAAACCGTAAACAAGGAACGTTTTAGAACCTGCTTCTTTGGGGTCGTAACCCAATTTTCTGCCCAATAGAACTATATTCCTGATGTTGGTTGACTTGGGGATTTAAGTGCAGCTCCCCCTCATTCATATTGAGGTATTTTAATAAATAAACTAAAGCCACTATTTTGATGACCCGAAAGGATTTGAACCTTTACACCAAGAGTCAAAGTCTTGGATGCTGCCATTACATCACAGGTCAGTTTGTCTGGGGAACAGGACTCGAACCTATAACCTCCCGCGTCCAAGGCGGGTAAACTACCATTGTTATATCCCCAGATATTAGTGCAGTACCGACGGGATTTGAACCCGCGACCTTCCGAGAGACAGTCGGGTGCACTAACCATTGTGCTACGGTACTAAATTGTGGGAGTCATAGGATTCGAACCTACTCAGTCTTTCGACAACGGTTTTACAGACCGCTCCAGCTCTCCAACGCTGGCGAACTCCCATAAAAGAGATAAGAATTAGATTCAAACTCATGTATAATATATTTGCAGTCTGTAATCTTAACTCTGCAGCTATCTTGTCGTTGCTCTATACATAAGGCATGAACCTTCATTATCCTGGGACGCTCACTTATTTAACAAACAAGTGCAACAATCCGATAGTTGCTTATCCTTCTTGTCGTTGACGTAGTGAGACTTGAACTCACATAACCTCGATTAAAAGTCGAGTGCTTTTATCCAATTAAGCTACACATCAATGTATTTAGTTTTCAATATGTCAGTGAACTATAGGCATAAAAAAAGACGCCTTGTTTGGGCGTCTTCTTATATATGGATGGATGAATACGTTATGTTATCATCATCTTTTCTATAAAATAGACGCCAGTATTATTCTTATCAGAACAATATTCTCTTTGTTTATTAATGAAGCGGACTATACTATGTAGTGGGTTATTCGGTATCATTTTATTTGTTTTTTATATGCCTATCGTATGTAAGGTTTGTAGTTTGTTAATACAATTGATTGCGATGCAAAGATGGAAACATTTTTTTAATTTACAAACATTTTATTAAATTAATTAATTGATAATCAATTAGTTATATTTAAAATTAGAAATGGGTCATCCTGTTCGTTTTTCAACGAATATTGGATTTTATTGCAATAGTCTGTCTCCCTGATGCTTATCTTCCAAGTACTGTTTTCTATGTGTTTAGTGTTTTTTCAATAATTTTTATTTTTTTTTCAAATAAAAAGCGTCCAATTTCTTGGACGCTTGTTAGTATACTGAGTTTTTTAATTTATATCATGCTAAAAAATGATTAAAACTGTTACATAACGTCCTGTTTCGCCCGGATGATTCTACTATCCTGCGAAAATCACACTGAATATACAGCGGTTTTAATACGATATGTTTTTTGTTTTTGCTCATTATATATTGCAAATATGGTATAAACCATGTTGAAATCAAAATGTAGACTTATTTTTGTAATGCGAATATTATTTTATTACTTAATTCTGATAATAGTCTCTACAATACAGAAAAGCGTATAGATGCAATAGAAGGAAGGATTATCTTTAACTCGGAAAAAGGCTTTACTGCTATGATAGAAATTCCTGTTTAAAATGATGTGTTGGGTTATAATAGGAGAATAGACTTAATCAGTTTACTCTCTTTTGAAATGAGTTTTTATGTCTGTAATACAAAGAATGAGCATTTTGAAAAGGAGCATGAACAAGATTTGAACTTGTAACTATGGGTTTGCAGCCCACTGTTTTTCCAATTAAACTATCACGCTCCCTAATTTACAATGTACTTTTTTGATAAAAAGCCACCAATGTTTTTAGTGAAAGTTCTATTTTTGTGGAGTGTATGGGTTTTGAACCCACAACCTTCTGATTGATGAACAGACGCTCTTCCAATTGAGCTAACACTCCGGTATTTTACCAATTTTCTACTTTATAATTTTTAAGCAATTTACCTACCTGAAGATTACAATTCTCTATTCCTTCTATAATCGGAATAAGAATTCTGGAAGCTCCGTCTACAGGATCTAAAGGTGGTATATATCCATTGCTAAACTGTCTTTTTCGTAATTCTTCTCTGGCACCAGTAGATACCCAGCCGACATCTACCGAGTTCATATAAATATGGTGTTTTTTATAAGCTTCAGCAGAAGTACGTGTTAACATGTTTAGAGAGGCTTTTGTCATATTGGTATGTGGATGAAAAATTGATTTGTTAAGATAACTAAATTGCCCTTCTGATGAAGTAACATTTAGTATAAATTTTTTATCAAAAGAAGAATCTTTTAATAAGGGAGTGAGTTCTTTTATTAGATAGTATGGAGAGATCTGATTGATAAGATTTACCTCCAAAAGTTCTATCATATCCACTTCTTCTAATGTAGAATTCCAACTGTTTTTTTCTCTTTTGTCAACAGGTTGTCCAAATCGATTTATTTCTAGATTTTCTTTATCTTCTATATATGTTAACGATTTTATTGTTTCGGTAACAGGGGTTTTGTTTTTTATAATATTCTTGTGATCAGTATAACTTATTAATAGTTTCTTTTCGTTTTGGATCAATGGGAGGTAATATGCTTCATCATATTTTATAGTTTGCGCAGCATTATTTACCAGAATATCTAATGTATCATAGTTTAGTCGATAGTATGTAATAAAAGCCTGTACTTCTTTTAGTTTTCTGAGGTCGAGCCCATATACAGTGAGATTGCTTTTCCATTGTTCATAATCAGATTCTTTTTTAAACTGATTTAAGGCAATACTGGGAAAGCGTGTCGTAATTATTACATTGGCATTACTTCTCAAGAATTTTAAAGCAGTAGCATATCCAATTTTTACTCTTCCTCCCGTAAGTATCACATTACGATTTGAAAGGTCTATGCTTCTAAAACGATTAGCGTAATTTATCTTTGCGCAAGATGGACACAATCGATTATAGAATGAATGTGCAATATCGAAGGATTGATTACAACAATAACAATTTTTAGGAATTGCTAAGGGTAGAAAATTTTGGTGCTTCTGCTGTTCTTGATTAAAAGAAGTCGTATTGCGCAGTGCTTTTTTTGAAATCTCTGAATTGTTAACGGTTTTAAGATCTTTTTCTTTTTTCTGCTGATAACTTTTTATTCGGTTACTTTTTTTAGCTTGTTTATAAATCTTGGTGATTAAAGAGGCAATATGAGTATTGTTAGGATTATGAAATGGATCTTTTTTTAGGGAAGATAATACCTTTAAACATGCATTCCATTCTTTTTCTGTAAAGCCATATTTTTTTGTAAAATTTCCCATAACTTTTTATTCATAAGAAGGGTTCTAGAAACCCAATTAATCTTGTACCTTTTCTATTCCATCTAATTCCATGACCACTTGGTACTCTAATTTCATATACTAATCCGTGTTTATAATGAAAAAAAATATTCCACCAAGTATGATTTTTAATCATCGTAATAACTATATTTTTTACCTTTTTTTCTTTCTCCTTTGGTCCTCCTTTAACTTCACCCCAAAAATTATTAGCAGATCGTCCTGCATGTTTTTCCCAAGCTTTTGTGGCTACAAGAATTTGCTCATTTAAAGAGGTAAAGGCACTTTTGAGCAATAGTACTTTTGCCGGAGGCAATGCAGCTTTACCTTTACTACTCGATGCTGTGTATCTTTGGCCCATTAATATCATTAGATACTCAAAAGTAGTGTTTTCTATGGCAATTGCCCATAGTTTTGATACATCGGTAGTAATTGCACCTCCGTTGTTTCTTGTGATTTTTATTACTTCTATAAAGTGCCGTATTACCTCTGATAAAGCAGGCGTTTTTTCATCATTACATAAGGGCAACGGATACGTTTCCGGAATTCCATCATATAGATATGTTTCCATTTTTTTAGCAAATAAATCTATATATTCCGGAATTAGAAAATCACTATTAGATGCCTTCCAACGATCTGAAAGAAAAGGAATACAATTAGATATGATTTCTGAAACATACATCATTTTCTTCTTCTCTTTTTCCAAGGTGCATTTTTTTGCCAGTCTCCAGCCATAATAGAACCATAAGGCATCACCTCATCAATGACAGTACCGAGTCCGAATTCTTCCATTTGGTTTCTTACGGTTTCTGCATTTTTATAGGCACTCGGCAGTTCTGTAATATCAATCTCATTAGAGAAAAACCGAATATCTAAACCTTGAGTTTCCTGGTTAAAAATTTCCTGAATTGTTCCGGTTTTACTTTTTCTATGCTGTGTTCTGCTCATATTACGCCCTGCTCCGTGCGGTGCAAAACCTAAATTAGTTATAGAAGTTTTTCCTTCTACAATCAAAATCGGTTTTGCCATATTAAGCGGAATCAATCTTGGTCCGGTAATATCCGGCATAAATTTAGGGTCTAGTGGTGTAGCTCCTTTAGCATGATAAAACAAATCACCATCTTTAAAAACAAAGTTATGTTCGTTCCAGTACCGATCCTGCGCTTCTACTTGCAATGCTTTTAGTGTAGCATCATGGATCACCTGATGATTCGTTTTTGTCCACTTTCTAATAATCTGTAGTGCATCCCAGTAGGTTTCTCCTTCCTCTGTATCAAAAGGAATCCAGGCATTCTGTTTCAGCGTATCCGGAGACAATTCTTTTCTATACCGTTCTGCAATTTTCATCCCTTGTGTATATAAATTAGCTCCGGGTCCTCTGGATCCGTGATGAGTCACCATCATTGTATTGCCCGTCTTTTTGGATTTCCCTATAAATAAAAAGTGATTACCATCTCCTTGTGTTCCTAAATGAGATCTTGCTGCCTGAATCATTTTTTCATTATTCAACATATAATTACCTTCAAAATCTTCTAATAATTCATCAGGGAACCGATATTGCGAATTTCTATCTCTTCCTCCCGGACCAAAATGTGTATTGGCATGCGCTGCATCCAACACTTTTTTAGGATCTGTTTTTCCGAAATCAGTGAGCATTACCGAACAACAAATATCAGCACTATGCATTCCCGGATGAATAGCATTCTTAGCAACAGCGACACCACCCACAGGTATAGTTCCGTTAGGGCCCGTAGGACAAGCATCTGGCATTACCGCTCCATGAACAAGTGTTGGCGTTTTCATCAACGTATCCATGGATGAGATTACAGAATTCACATTGGTTTCTTCTAATTCGTTTTCTGCTTTGATATTAATAGCAAACGGGATCGGTTCTGTATGCAAATCTACTATAGGAGGTGCTTTAAATTGGGCTAAATACTGTAGCATCGTTTCTCCTTCTAATTGGTTTGTGTTGATATGATCGATCGCATCTGGAAACCACTTTCCTGATCTAAACCCTAAACCGATTAATGTTTTTCCTGTAATTTTTATTTTGTTTTCCATTTTCTGTTTTTTTTTGAGCGCTGTCAACTCCTCGTTCGACAGCGCGTTACCTACAACCGATGTTTATTAGTTTTTTATAATACTGATACAAATATGTTTATTATCTACGCAATTATTTTGCGCAGTTAAAAAATAATATATATTTTCAAAAAAAATAGTTGGTATGGCATTAAATAAAAATGCATTAATTCGTTATAAAACCATTGATAAGTGTCTTCAAAATAACAACCGGCAATGGATGTTGAATGATCTGATAGCAGCTTGTTCTGATGCTTTACACGAATATGAAGGTCGGGATGTTAATGTAAGTAAACGCACAGTGCAATTGGACCTGCAAATGATGAGAAGTGATAAACTGGGCTACAATGCACCCATAGAGGTATATGATAAAAAGTATTACAGATATGCTGAGGAGCAATACTCAATCACCGATATCCCGGTAACAGAAAATGATATGCATGTTCTTTCTGAAACGGTTGAAATATTAAAACAGTTTAAGGATTTCTCATTATTCTCAGAATTGGGTGGGATTATACAGCGTCTGGAAGATAAGGTGTATACAGAAAAGACCCATCAGTCTGCAATTATCCATCTGGATACAAATGAAAATCTAAAAGGACTAGAACATCTGGATACCTTATATCAGGCAATCTTAAAAAAAATTGTGCTAAGAATTACGTATCAATCTTTTACGGCAAGAGAAGCATCAGAGTTTGTATTTCATCCATTTATTCTAAAAGAGTTTAACAACCGATGGTTTCTGGTTGGAAAATCAAGTGCTCAGAAAAATCAGCGCATAGTAACCTTAGCATTAGACCGAATGCTTCACATAGATTTTGACCTGCAAATACCTTACACTACTGAACCGTTTAATGGAGATATCTATTATCATAATACCATAGGAGTAACGGTGCTTAATGATGCGCAATTACAGGAGGTGGTTCTAAAAGTGGACCCAAGCAATGCTCCTTATGTAATTACAAAACCATTTCATCATTCTCAGAAAATTATAGAACGTACAGAGGATGGTAGTGTCATCATTACATTTTATGTTCATCTAAACTTTGAACTGGAACGTATGATTTTAGGATTTGGCGATACTATAGAAGTGTTACGTCCCAGATTATTAAGAAAAAAAATTAAAAAGAAGTTAGAAAAAGCATACCGTTTATATAATTAATTTTTGGTGTACATCTTAGAGTATTAGCTTACTGCTCTTAATTCTGTATATATAGGATCTTTTTCAATCATTCTAAACAATTGTTGTTTGACGGTTGTTTTCTTTTTACGTGTATATCCTTCTGAGTATCCTGTGATTTTTGAAACTTCTTTAATAGATTTACCGTCAAAAAAAAGACCTAATAATCTTTTATTGTTACTACTTAACTTTTGAAAATATTTTCTATAAAGTTGCTCTCTTTCTTGTTTTTCGATATCAATGAATAAAGAATCATTGGTTTCTATTGTAATTTGATGCAGGTTATGTTCATTTGAAACAAATTTCTGTGATCTTCTTAATCGATTTCTCCAAAGGTTTTTACAGATTCCATAAAAATATGTTTTTAAAGATCCTCTTATCTCTGTAACACTTGATCTTAATTTTTGATATAGTATAACCAGCGCATCCTGAAATATATCTTCTACATCTTCCATATTTCCGTGATTATGAAGAATATATTTCTGGACATACAAGATATTATCCTTATAAAAACTTGTAAGTATTCGTTCATCTCCATTCATAATTCCAGTTATGAGTACCCGATCTTTATTCATCATTATAGTTAGTTTACATCTTTATAGTGTAAAATAAGCTGCTTTACATCCCTTACTTATTATTACGGTACAAACATAAAATGACTACGGCTGATGTCCTTACAGATTTCTGTAATTGGTGCGATTTTTTTGATTTTTTCCCCTTCTGCGTATTTTTAGGATGTTCAATAATTATTTGTCAGAAGCTTTTTGACAAAAAAGAGAAAGGTGATGAAGGAAACGAACTGATATGGATAGAACTTTGGTTATACCAGCCCTAAATCTTTTACAATAGCTACGAGATGTGTACTGTTTTTAGCTTTAAAATAATCAAAAAGCCTACTTACTCTCTTATCGATAGCACTCTCACTATTAGGCGATATTTTTTGTTTTTTTAGTTTGATTCTGATTTCTTTTTTGGTAAATCCTTGCGCTAACTCTTCTAATAAAATCATATCCAGATCATCTAATTGAATGGTCATACTGGTATGAGATGAATTTATCAATTCTGGTGGTTGCATGATTTTACCTTCATGTACGCCATTAATGCATGTGATTAACTCTTTGACCGCTTGCTGACCTTTACAAACATATCCATTGATATGGAATTTATTGAATAGCATATTGATTTTATCTGGTCTGTTTTCCTGAGAATATACAATCACTTTGATATGCGGCTGTATCGATCTTATATCTTTTATCAGTTCGATACCAGAAGTTCTCGTCTGGATTTTATGATCTTCTTTAAAAGAAAGGTCTGTGATTAATAATTGAAATTCTTCCTGATCCTGATGCGCTTTTCTGAACTTTAGATAGGCATCATCACAATATTTAGCTTCCTGAATATTATGAATATCAAGTTTTTCATTTAGAATTTTTATAATACCCTGATTGGCAATTTCATAGTCTTCTGCTACCAGTACCTTCGTAAACATATGGTTACTTTTTTAATTAGGAATTCGCATCTCAGCCTTAAATCCTCTGTTTTGGCGGAGCTCCTCACCTGATTTACTGACAGATGAAGTGGAATCCTCTTTTTCTGAGTCAAAGATAAGTGTTCCTCCTATGGCATGAATACGCTTTTCTGTATTGCGAAGACCATTTGCCGATTTTAGATGTGCTATTGTCATCCCCACACCGTTATCCACATACTTAATTATGAGTGTATGATCAGTGTTAGAAAATTTTAATGTTACACGGCTGGCACTACTATGTTTTTGCATATTGGTCATTAGTTCTTGTAAAACTCGGTATACCGTTATTTTGATATTCGTTTGCATGAGGTTCCAATTCACGGTATCAAATCGCACCAAAATTAATTGAATTGTTTGCTGTGCGTAGTTCTGTAACATATTTTTTAATTCTTCCGCATAGGTGTCTCCGGTTTCGAATTCGTTATTTTCTCGTGAGATATCGCGTGCTCTGATATAAGCTTTATTCAGTTTGTTTTTAATTTGCGGATCATGAGGGTTATTTTGATACTGCATCATTGCCTGAAAAATGTCATTCCCTAGTTCATCATGCAGTCGTTTAGAAATCCTGGTTTCAGTTTCATAACTTGCCTCAAACTGAATTATTTTATTCTGTTGACTGAGATGAAGGGTGCGTTGTCTAAAGAAGTAGACTACAAATCCGATACCAGTGAGTAATAATAAGATACCCAGTAGGTACATAGTGTTCTGATTGCGAGCGGATCTAATTTTAGTATTTTTTTCTTCGTTTTGTTTTAGTAAGTTTTCGTTTTCAAAACGAGTAGGCGCATAGATTTCTCTGGTTTGTTTGCGTAGTTGCATCAATTTAAGACTGACATCTTTAAATCGTTGATGATCCGCTAACGAATCAGGGTTCAATTCGGTAATTAGTGTTAATATTTCTAATAAAGCTTCGTAGTCTCCAAAATCTTTTAAAACCTCATAGGTCGCATATCCATAATATTTTGCCTTTAGAATATCTTTATTTTTATAATATTTGGTGAGATGTAAATTACTGGAAAACAAACCAAATAAGTCATTTTCTTGTTGCCTGATGGCGAGTGCGTTTAAAAGCATGGTTTCGCTCTCTGAATTCTCAGGGTTTTGAAGAAACTTAACATACCCTAGATTACTTAAGATTTGTGCGTATTGTGTTCTTTTTTCAATTACAACCTCTTCAATTAATAAGGATTGAAAAATATCAATACTTTCTTGATATTTTTTTCGCCTTGCTAAAATATTAGCTTTTGTATTTTTAAAAATGGGGAGGTTGTGAATTCCAATTTTGTTTTTAGCAATTGAATCATTAAATAGGTTTAAGATTTTAGTATTCCAAAATAAAGCCTTTTTGTAGTTTCCCAATTCAAAAAATGATAGTGATATACCATGATATAATCCTGAAATGGTTTTGAATTGATTAGAATTTTCTACATAGTTCAATCCATCTGTAGCCGAAGTTTTACCAGCATTATAATCGCCTAATGCTCTTTGTATATTGGACATTGCCATCAAACATTTTCCGGCACTCACACTATCTTTTAAATTTCTTTTAATCTTAAATGATTCATTATAGTATTGAAAAGCTTCTAAATAATTATCTAGTTTTTTATTATAATAGCCAAGTCTATAAAGTGCCTTACCCATATAAAAACTATCCTTATTTTTTTTAGCAAACTGTAATAATAAATAGGATTGATCGATCGCTTTTTCCGGACCTTTGTATTTATTGAAAAGCTTTGCTTTGAGATAAAGACCTTTATAAAATAAAGAGTCTATTTCTAGTCTTTTAGATCCTTCTAAAAATCGATTCAAAGCGTTTAATCTCTTTTCTTCTGAATAAGAATTATTGGAAGCAATAGTATAATCGTCATTTAAAGAATCAACATTTTTTTGTAGTTCACTAGGAATTGGATTATTTGTTGAATTAGTATTGCGAGAGTTAATAAAAACACCCGTACAAACCAATAAAAAAATGAGGGATAAAAGCGTCAATCGTTTCACCCCTCAAAAATACTAAATTATAATGAATGTGATTATTCTTCATCTTCTTCTCCTAAATCACCATTTTCTCCTTTAGAAGCTACCACTTCTGTGTTTTCGGGAGTGTAATCTTCTAGGCTATCAGGAGTACAAGAAACCAGATTAGCAGAAAGGAGTAGGCTCAATAATATATATTTTAAAGTTCTCATGTCGTTGTGATTTTTGTATTACAAGTAGTTAGGGTAAGCCCATAGGTGTTAACCCCAGATAGATATGTGTGCCATACCTGTACCTATGGAAAAAGATCAATTGGTAACGGGAAAGTGTAATCCTGTACAGTTACGATACCCTACTTTCCCTTTTTGGGTAGCAGCAAACTGTAGCTTGGATCTTGGTGTGAATTCGGTATCCTTTATTTTCTGTGATAGTGTGTATCAATACCCAATGTTAAGATTGGGATCTCTACTTTTGATATTAGAGGTATATAACTATAAGGTCTTAAGAAAGATTTTTCTCAAAAACAGCATAATCAGATACATCAGATTATTTACTAAAGAAAATGGGATATATGATTCGTGATATTACGTTTCAATGTGGTAATCAGCTAGTATGAGATAAAAAATAACAAATAAATGATTCCTATTGATGACAGTCTTTTTAGAATAGTAGTTTCTAATCAGAAATTGTTACCATCTTATTATGGAATTATTTTTTGCTATTTCGGTATGAAGTGTATGCACTTCATTTATCCCTTATGATCACTTTATATAAGTTTACCAGAAGCAAACTTTGTATGCAGTGTGACTGGATTTGATTGCTACATCAGAACGCTTTTCATTTCTATTCGGAAATATTGTGATGAATAGATGAATGCCTATGATATCAGTTATCATTTTTAGAAGAGGATTAACAACCGAAGTATATAACCCTTCACTAAGGATCCCGAATATATCGAATAACAGGTGACTTCTGTCTTCCTGTCCCTTTTTAGAAAATTTGTTATACTTCATTGTTATTAAATTAGTTATTACTTATAGTGCAAATATTTAATTTTTTTTTGAATCTGCAAAATTATTTTCAATTTATTTAATTGATAATCAGTAAGTTATATTTATATTTGGACAGAGTAATCCCTGCTCGTTTTACAACGAATTTTGGAGATTTTAGCAATCGTTTATTGCTCAGATGCTTACTTTCCAAAAACTATTTTTTTATATTTAATTACCATCTAGTCATTTATGTGATTTTTTTATTCATTTATTTAATTCAATAGTCTAAAATTTGTCTGATTTTGTTCAAGTTTAGTATTATGCCATGGTTCTTTCAATTATTTTTGAAGTATCTACGGTACTTTTAATCAAAAAAAATCAATAAAAAAAGCGTCCAATTTTTTTGGACGCTTTTAATTCTATATTAGTTTGCTATTTTATCTCATCTTATAAAATGATCCAAATAGTCATATAGCGTCCGGTTTTGCGAGGATATTTCATTAATCCATCGACAATCACTTGTATTTATACTAAATTTTAACTGCATATATGTACTATTTTTTTTCACTACACAAATATTAATGATTTTAACATCATTTTCCAAATTTAGGGATCAATAAATTTATCTTATGACCATTTATATCCTGTACAGACTTCACATACCTTAGTCTCTTACTCATATTTATGTATAGTAATACAATAGGAATAAATAAAAATTTCCCTCATATTAAGACTTTGATTTTACCCTTACTTCTACAGAAATCAACTATTTTATTCCTGTTTCGACCTAGTTTTTAATTTTTATGAGCATATTTGCAAAATTTTAGAGGCTATTCTTAGCAAATTATTATATTTATAAAAAATAAAACGATAGAGGTATGGATATTATGAATGAAGCGCTTGATTTTGAAAAAGCTAAAATGAGTAATATGTCAACTAGTGATAGAGTTGTAGCTTCAAGAGAAGCTAAAAGATTAATTCTTGCACTTAATGAAATATATAAGGAAACCAAAGATGATGATATCATGGATATGATGAAGCGACTTACTGATAAAAAGAAACGTATAGAAAAGAGATTAAAAGGACTTCCTCCAACATAATACTGGATGCTAAGGGAGTTAAGTAACGTATAAGTTGCTCCATAGTTACATATTCTAGTTCACTCATCTTTTGTGTGATCCATCTGTAAAACATTTTTCCGGATATATACGATACTATTATTTAGACTATTATGCAGCAATTGTTACCATAGGCGTTTCATAAATTTTTGCAGTATGTTCCAGGCTAAATTCTGTATAAGAATTGGTTTTAGGTTGTAAAATAGTATAGTTAAGCCAGATGGATATGAGTCTGTAGGGTATTTCCAAAGAATCTTTTATACCAAGCTTAGAGTCATCCATGTGTATCCATTTTTTTAAGGGTTGTTCGTGAATTTTATTCATGATTTCTTTTTTCCCAAAGTACTCTTTCATTTTAATAAACATTTCAACATCGAATAACCACTTACTAATAAAATTGTTGTCAAATAATACAGGGACTAAATTTGAATTAAACACTTTAGCGCCACATTGAGTATCTTTTATAGAGAGACCAAGGATGGTGACAATTAGGATATTGATTACTTTAGATATAAAGGCTCTTATTATATTTTTTTCTATAGTTGTAGAAACATCTTTAGCTCTGGATCCGAATACAAAACTTAATGATCTATTCATTTTTAATGTTTGTACTAAGTCTCCAAAATCTTTAAAATCAGTTGATAGGTCAGCATCAATGAAACCGATATACTGGATGTCACCTCTGTTATATAAGTATCGTGCACCAGCGCTAACTGCGGCTGCTTTGCCAGCATTTTTCTTTATATCAATTACGCTTACTTTATGGGGATTTACTTTTTGTAATTGTTTTAGAACTTGAATCGTATTGTCTTTACTACCATCATTTACAAAACACACATGATATTCATTTTCTTGATTGATAAAGTGCGAGAAAGCAGCAGTGTTTAATCTTTTTTCTTCATTATAGCAAGGTATGATTATTCCAGTTTTCATGATATATTATTTGGGGTTACACTGTAAATGTAGTGTGAGATTACGGCTATTGAAGGCATAATTCGGTGACTAACAGGTCGCTGTCGGTGAATGGTTTTTGTTGCTGGATATGCAATTCGTCGAAACTAAATGCTTTGTTGTATATTAGATATATAATTCCCCGTGAGATAGACGGTATAATACAATATGATATCAGAAAAGTACGTGATAGAAATAGATAAGCAAACAACAAACAAGTATCTAATAAGTGCACTCTGTATTGGCATTGCTTTTCATGGCACTAGTATTTTCTTTACTTTAGAGTCTACATACGATGCCTTGATTCATTTGTTTTTTGCCGATCATTATGCCAATAGTTGGTTCGAACCCTGGAATTATAAGTGGTATACTGGATTTACCGTGATGGGGTATCCACCATTAGTACATCAGAGCATTGCCCTATTCTCTTATATAGGGGGATTAAAATTTGGATTATTTACCGTTGCAATTATTGCCGTGATACTTTTTATAACGGGTGTTTATCGGTTTGCACTATTGATTACCTCGAATCGCACCGTAGCAGGATACGCTGCAATTCTAGCTGTATTCTCATCGTCCTTTTTAGAAACACTTCATATATTTGGTCAATTGCCAAGTATACTTGGGATTTCTGTATTAATGCATGCATTACCAGATATCTATTTATGGATTAAAACAGGTCGATACCGTTATTTGCTCACTGCGTATAGTTTATTAGCTGTAACTGTCACATCTCATCATGTAACTCCTATTTTTGGGATGGTCTTTTTTATTTTCCCTTTAATCGGAATGGTTATTATGGATGCGGCGAGGGAAAAGGTAACCACGATTAAAGAAGTTACTTTTAGCGTCTTTTTCAAGACATTTTTAAAACTGTTTTGGAGAATTGTGGGTTTTGGTATAGGTTCTCTTTTCTTGATTATTACCTGTATTTTGCCTTATTGGATTAATACTAAAAATAATCCAATAACTCAGGTTCCTATTCCTCACGGGTCGCGGGATAATTATTTAGAAGTTACTTCCTCAGGGTTGGTATTCTTTCTGATTCCGTGGGGTATTTTATTATGTATACTCCCTTATATATATTATAGATATTATAGTAAGCGTTATTTGTTTTTTGGGTTATCTATCACAATTCTTACTATTTTAGGTACTGGAGGGACTACACCCATTCCGATAAAAATCTTAGGAGAAAATGCGTTTAATATTCTAACACTAGATCGGTTCACGCTCTGGGCTTCTATTATGAGTTTACCCATTTTCGGGGAATTTGTTTTTAGATTTGTTGAGGGAGATTTAAAACAATGTATTCAAGATAGATATGGGAGCGCCTATCATAAAATATTAGGTGGATGTTTAATTAGTGGATTTATTTTTGTGTCAATTTTCACTATGAGTTTAGGGTATTTTAGACCTTCTCAGCCACAGAAAATAAAAATGCTGCCTATTGTTAATTTTTTGAATCAAGATCAACATGATCATTGGCGATTTTTACCGTTAGGATTTGGGGATCAGATGGCTTGGCTTTCTACCCAGACTAACGCTATGACGGTAGATGGGAATTACCACTCTGCAAGAAGGCTTCCGGAACTAACAACCAGAGCTGTAGAACGATTAGAAAATTCTAAATATCGAGGAGTAGAAGGAATCGGTTCTTTACAACAATTTCTTACAGTACCAGAAAAATATAACCTTAAGTATGTTTTTTCTAATGATAAGTTTTATGACCCTATTCTTTATTTCTGTGGATGGCAGCGATTACGACAGTTGGAAAATGGTATTATGGTTTGGGAAAAATTAAATATCCCTCCTTTATCAACAATACTTCCCAAGGATGAGGTTCCGCTTTTTCAAAAATTACTATGGGGAACTATTCCTGTATTGACTGTTTTGATTGCATTTCTTATTAATATACAGCAAATTTGGCAACGAACAATACGCTCAAAAAAGCTAAGAACATCTGAATATCTTTTTTTTAAAAATGACTATACCAGATTCAGAAATAAATTACTTGGATTTTCTCATCTATGGGTCGCATTATTAATACTAGTATTTAGTATTGGTATGTATAGCTTTTATGTGAAAAATACGAGTCAAATTAGTCCAATAAATGTGGTCAAAGCGTATTATGATGCATTGGATTTTAAGGAGTATGAACGCGCATACTCCTATATAGACCCAACCAGTCATAAAACAAAGGATCAATATATGTTAGAAATTTCGGTAACGGATGGATTGCTTAGTTCTTATGCCAAGTTAGACGAAATCAAAATATCAATACTGACACGTACAGATAGCTTAGCAAAAGTAAAGGTAGATACCTATTGGATCACTCCCTTAGAACGTGTGGATAAAACATATTTTCATGAAATAGTTAAGTATGAAGGGAATTGGTATATCAAACCTCTGGGATATGATCTGGATATTCCTCCTGATCAGTTTTTTTCTAATGTGGAACCGCAATTTTATAATCATGGGAGGCGAAGGATCACTTCTGAGCAGACTGCTCATGAGGATGTATTAAAGCAGCCTGTATTAGAAGTGTTGAATGCAAAGTTGCTAATGCATGACGATAATTATGCCATTATTGGTGAACTACAAAATGTAGATAATGTACCAGCAGATGTAGTGATCAAAGGTACTTTGTATACAGATCTCAATGCGCCTTTGGCAACGTATAATGTAAAACATCAGATGAATCATAAACTAATGCCTAAAGAAGTCACTAGTTTTAGAATTAATTTTGAAGGGACTGCCTGGGATGATAGTTCTTTGAAAGCACCTAATACATTTAATCCAGATGAATTTACCACTATAGAGCTCGAAGAACGTCCATCATTATTTAACCTACAATGTTCAGGGAATGTAGCGACAACAGATTTGTATAAAGGATTGTCAATAAACGACTTAGAGATCAACGATCAAGATCTAAGCGGAGTTCTTTTTAATACTGGTTTACAAGAAGTTACTATACCACAACTATTAATATCCTACTATAATCAGGAGAAGCAACTCATCTGGGTGGATCATCATTATATTAGAGAAGGAGTAAAACCGCAACGTAAGCAGTTTTTTAAGTATAAAATAAAGGATCTTTCTGGGGTTGAGGTAGTCAGTGATCAAATGGATTTTGTATTTATTAATGGATTGCCCAATGCAGATATTAGCGAAAAAGTTGTCCCGAATAGAAATATAATACATGAATTATCTTCACTTTTGCCTATAGAAGGAAAAGGGGTGAAGTATCTTAAAATAGAAACAAATAGTTATGTTGGTAATCCTAATTAACAAATAAGATTGATACTAAAAAAGCGATATATAATTTTACTATTACCCTTGTGTATGATAGGTATAGGTTTTTCTATCTTCTCACGAGCTACGGTAGATATTCCTATTACTTTACAAACTAAGCAAACGATCTTTAAAGCAGGAGATAATATAGTTTTGAGGTTTACTACAAATGAACAAGCTGTACGATTGTATTGTCATAGTTCTTATGGGGTCTCTATACTGGATGCTAATAAAGACGGAAAAGACGTCATATTTACAATTCCGGATCATTTCACCTCAAAAAAAGGAGTGTTGAATTATAAGCTAGTGCATACAACTAAAGTTGTTTTTGAAGGGGTAATTACTATAGTAGCAAATTCAGAAACAACTACCCAATTAGAAACATATATAGGTCCTCCTGATATTACTGCCGGGGGAAAGAATCATACAATGATGGTGGTGATACCAACAGATTCTTATGACAATCCAGTAGAAGATAGCACTTCTATCAAAATGAAACATCAGTTTTTGGATACGGAAAAAGAAACCATACAATTTAGTAAAGATTTTATTGGTTGGGAGCGTATTTTTTCCTTTGAAAGGTCGGGCAGAATTCTGGCTTCGAATGAGGTGAATGGTACTGCATCAAAGGAGTTTGCTATAGAAGTATTTTCAGCAAATGCAGTAGATTTTGAAATTAACTATCAGAGAAAACATGGATATGCTGATGGCAATCAGATCACTACGTTTACCACATCAGTCATAAAAGATATGTATGAAAATATCATCAGTGATGGAACCTTAGTGACTTTTTTTGTCAGAAATGCAAAAGGGATGATTTTAAAAACAAATGGAACCACGGTAAATGGTATTGCGAAAGGGAAATTATTGCATCCTGATCATATGGACCAATGGGAAGTCAAAGCTTATATTACAGGTATTGCAGAGAGTACCACTTTATCTCTGATATATGAACAAAGCACAGCGGATTTTGATGTTAATTTTCAGAATAAAAACAGAAGAATCCGGGTAGGACCTTTACAAAGTTTTATGGGACAACGAATGCCTGATGGTGCTGTTATTACGTGTCTTATCTATAGAGAGGGTAAGTATCTGGAAACAAAAACTAAAACCTCTTCTAATGGATTTGTTGATTTTATAGTAGATGAAGGGTTTTACCCCGCTGGAAGTTATAATTTTAAGATTGAAGGACTTGGAATACACAAAGAATTTAAGGATGTAGTATTATGACAAAGAGTTTAAAGAATAAGAATCTATATCGCACTCTTATAATTGCATCTTTTATTGCCTTAAATATAGGTATTCTATTTGGGATTAGTCAGGTGTTATTATATCTCAATACGGGGGCAGATCGTTCCTCTATCTTACATCTCTCGGTACAAAATGAAGAAGTGTATCTCCCTAAGGTTATTTGGCAAGACACTACTAATCCGGGAAGACCCATTACAAGGCATACATTAGAAATGATACAGTCTGATTATCTTAAAGCGTGGTATGTTAGAAATGTGGCGTATATGAGTAATGATCCTTATGGAATTGATGATTTCTATACAGAAAGTGCCAGGGAAAACATATACAAAACCATAGCATCACATGTGTCCGCAAATATTCAGGTTTCTGCAACAACATTATGTCATCATCTTTCGCTGGATTTTTATAGTGAAGATGGACAATTAGCAGTTTTTACGGATGTCAATACCAAGCAGTATCAACGGGTTTATAAAGACAATGTATTAGAATTAGAGCATCAGATAGAGGCAAGTTATAAAGTGGTCGTATTACTAGAGGATGGCTTCTGGAAAGTTAGGCATATGGTTAAAGAATTAAATCCTGTTATAAAGGATACTATATCTCCTTATGAAACGCCTTTGATTACGGTTAAGCAGAACAAGATTTATATCGGGGAGAATCTTTTTAAGATGAAAGGAATCAATTATTATCCACAACAAACACCTTGGGATATGTTTGGAGATGCTTTTGATATTGATATAATTTCAGAAGATTTTACGATTATAAAGGAAGCTGGGCTCAATACCATACGTGTTTTTGTGCAATATGAAGATTTTGGTAAAGCAAAAGTTAAGTCAGAAAAAATAGAAAAGTTACAACAGGTCTTGGATCTTGCAGAGGTCAGAGGATTAAAGGTGATCGTTACTTTATTTGATTTTTATGGTAATTATGACGTTTTAGATTGGACAATGACACATCGCCATGCAGAACAAATTGTATCATATTTTAAGGAGCATCGCGCAATTTTAGCTTGGGATATAAAAAATGAGCCAAATTTGGATTTTGAAAACCGAGGAAAAATAACAGTATTGGCTTGGTTACGTGAAATGATAATTCAGATCAAACAGTATGATCCAAATCATTTAGTAACCATTGGTTGGTCTGATATTGAATCTGCCTTATTGTTAGAAGACCAGATTGACTTAGTTTCATTTCATTATTACCAAGGTTTAGAGAGTTTTGAAGAAAAATATGGATCATTAATAACTAAAACAAATAAACCAATAATACTACAAGAATTTGGGTTGTCCTCTAATCAAGGATTATGGAATCCCTTTGGCGCTTCAGAGGAATCACAGGCAATATATTATGAAAACTTTCAACAAATTCTAAAAAAGAATGATGTACATTACCTTACGTGGACACTATATGATTTTGAAAATGTGCCAACGGAGGTTTCTGGCAGCATGCCATGGCAAAAGGATAAACAAAAATATTTTGGTTTTATTGGTATAAACGGAAACAGGAAAAAAGCCTTTAAATTTATTAGTGAGTGATTTTTTTAATTTTGAATAGTTAGGAAGATTTTAGTTTAATAATAGAATAAATTTGCAATAATGAAAAATATATTCGATAGCTCTGTTGTTCAAGAAGTAATAAAGCGTATTAATACACTTGATAGTAATTCTACAGCTCAATGGGGAAAAATGAATATCGGACAGATGCTTGCACATTGCAGTGTTACTTATGAGATGGTATATGAGGATACATATCCAAAACCAAAAGAACTAAAAAAATGGATGCTTAAAAAATTTATAAAGCCTGTGGTTGTGGGAGAAAAGCCATATAAAAAAAATGGTAGAACGGCTCCTCAGTATTTAATAACAGATCAAAAAGAATTTGAAAAAGAGAAGAAGCGACTTATCGATTTTATTTATAAAACTCAAGAATTAGGAGCTTCTCATTTTGAAGGTAAAACTTCTCATTCATTTGGTCCATTAACCACTAAAGAATGGAACATCATGTTTTATAAACATCTGGATCATCATTTGCAACAGTTTGGTGTGTAGCGGGGGAGGCAAAATATCAATTTTATACAAGTATTTCTTATAATCGTATATAGATGTAATTAGGTGTTAGATTTACAATATGGCAGATGGGTTGTAGAAGTATATGCCTGCATTTGATTAAATGCTAGTACTGTGTATTGTTTTTTGTGATTTAGTGCTTTTTTTATTTTTGATAGCTTTAAAATTGTTCAAATACATTTCAGCAATTTTACTCATTGGCAATGCAGTAGCCGCTTCATAATTTTGCCTTCCCAACTGAGTTCTGTACGTTGTATCTATAGTAAGCTTTTCTATAGCATCTGCCAGACTAGTTACATCTTCCGGAGTAAAAAATTCACCACGGTATCCTTCTTCTTTTACCAGAATGCTTAGGTCTCCCAGATCTGGCATAATAACGGCCTTGCCATAACTTCCAGCCTGATGTAATACACCAGAACTACCAGTAGTGGAGGTATATGGAAATACTACCATCGCACTCTCTCCAAAAATGACAGGTACATCTTCTTCTGCTACATATCCGGTAAAGGTAAGCTGCGGCACGGTTGCATATTTTTCCTGAACTGAGGCCAAGTATCCAGAAACATTAGGATTGTCTGTACCTGCAATTACTATTTCTAAATCAGCATCAGTTCTGGATCTGACCATTTCTACAGCTTCAATCATAACTTCTACTTTCTTATACGTACCAAATTTACCAAACGTCATTACTTTTACAGGACCTTTTGGGATTGTATATGTTGGCTCCTCCGGAATTTCGAATGTTCCATGCGGAATAAGTGTGACATTATCAGCATTGTATTTTTCTTCTAAAATCTCTACATATTTACTAATGGTAACAGCTACTGTATCAGCGGATAAAATAAAACGAGTTAAGGTCGTTCCAATAAAATTATAGACTTTTTGGGTCAATTTATTTTTTGTAAACCCAGCACTTTCTAAATCTACTTGTTCTAAGATGTTATGCAGTAACGCAATAGTAGGGATTTTTTTTAAGGTACATAGTTTGGGTAGTAATAATCCCAATGCTGCTGGTATTTTTTTGTCCCCAAATTTCATGAATTGCAAATTAAATAATATAGCATCAGGTTGTACTGTTTTTACTGCTTTCATCACAGAAAATATATTCATATAGCTATTAAAATTCCAGCAATGTTTTACTATGATTTTGCAACCATCCTCTTCAAAATTAATATCGGCTTTCTCACCGGCGACATCAGTTAATAAAATGAGTTCTGTAATGTTTTTATTTTGTCTAAAATGCTTTACCAAATGGTATGCATATTCATTTAGGGTTACTTTACTAGGAGGATATGCTGTTACGATTGCTAGTTTCATACTCTTTTTTTTATGTTATTGTTACAAACATCTATACGAATTAATGTGTTCTCCTTATATTTTATCGTAATGATATTTTGTATTGATGAATAGTTCATGAGTTAGGTTTAGTATTAAAGCCAAAAAAGAAAATCAATTGAACTATTAGTAAAATTGTCATTGCAATTATCTGAATGATGACTACCTCTGATAAACTGCCATGAAAAAATATAATAAGGATTACTTGAGTAATTCCTAGTAGCCCGGATAATATTACTGGTATATATTGATCTAATGATAAAAAATAGTATGCGAATATATTAGAGATCGCAAAAAGTGAAGTTGCAATGGCATATTTCCAGAGTAATGGAGCTATACTAATATATGCTGATCCGAACATTAGGTCAATTACCAATTCGGGAAATAGATAACATCCCAATACAATTAGAGAAGACAGTATTGTAATATAAACAACATATTTAGAAAGTATAGGGGTTGTTGCTTCACCGTTTTTATGTTTTGTTACTACTTTGGGTAACAATAACATCACAAACATCCAGGCAACAAAATATACCACGCGACCTATCAGTGCTAAAGAGGCATATAAGCCAGCTTCATATCCTTCAAAATAATGCTTTACGAGCATGATATCGCTATTGTTAATAATGATTTGAGTCAGTTCATAAAAAGCAGTAAGGATGAAGAATTTAGTTACGTGTTTTTTATGTTTTGATGGAAGGGGCTTTATTTTACTAATTGAAATATTCTTCAAATGAAAAGGAAATAACCCGAATATTAACGATATGGTTATGCCAATGGCAATGAGTATAGAGGATTGTATATTCAATAATAGTATGAGACCGATAGTAATAACAAGTCTACTAATCATTTCGGTCTGAAATGTTGATGCCAATTTGTTGAATTTATTACTTCCCTGAAATACACCTCTGTTAATACTCATGATAAAATAGATAGGGATTCCAATACCAAAAATGATAAACATAAACTGAGATTGTGTACGGAATGTACCTTGCAGGGTTTTAGAAAAAATAATGACCAGTCCTCCTAGTACTAATCCGATCATTATAGCATATTTGTAAACGAGTTTTATGAAATTTTGTAAAACCTCTTTTTCAAGAAGCACTGAAAATTTAGCTGTGGCTAATTGAAATGTCATAGCAACAAATGAAAGTACTAATAAGAAGGTAATGAGTATTGCTGCATCTGCAAATTGCTCTGGTCCTAAGATTCTTCCCAAAACCAAATTGTACAAATAGTTACCTGCATTTACTAATAATGCACTTATCATAAATTTATGCTCTGCAGATAATTTTTTTAATGTTGTACTAATAATCATTTTTAAAAATATGAAGGGAGTGCGTTTGTATGAATAGTCAAATAGTTTTTTAGTGTGTTTTTTCGGATATCAAGAATTTTACTTTTATTGGAAGCTTACGATATCAAGTTTGTAAAACTATGATAGTACTTATGTTGTTGTTTTATCTTTTTAAACATATAATTACTTCTGCATTATAATCAAATACATGATTGAATAGGTCTTTTACTAAGCTACTACTTTCTTTTGTAAAATTTCCCTTAATTTAGGAATACATTTTTTATTTATGATTTATAAATCTTTGATTGAATAGATATCAAAACCTATATTGTAAATAAAACCCAGAGTCGCTAGATAGTTGGATACAGATTGCACCGATACTTCATTTTCATTATTAATAAAACATACATAATAGTTAGAATTTTCTTTTAAGAAATTATAAAAGGTATATCCTTGTCTAGTCTATAATATTTATTATAGCATGGAATTATAATTCCATTAATTTTCATATTTAAAGTTTTTAGTATTCTTCAGTGTGATACAGTAATCAGCTTGAAGATTTTAATTCATATGTACTTAATCAATTTACCGTCTTAAAAATGTCCGGATGTTTTTAAAAATAAGATTATAAGTCTCAGGTGTATCGATAGGTACCTGTTTATGGTAAAGATAATAGATGATCCTTATCAAAATATACGGCAAGCCGTAATTGAAATACGGTTTTAGTAAAAAGTATGTATTTCATCTATTTAAAGTGTTTTGTAATGTACATTTTAATATTTTGAATTATAAAAAAGAAGGAAATAGGCTACTTCTTTTGTCGTTGACTATGATTTTACAGTTTTTTAGCTGTATGTCTGGGGGATTTATTTTATTTTTTTATAAAAAGATGCGCGTAAATTATTTTATAAGAGTAGATTACTGTAAAAAAAGTGTTTTTGAATACTCTTGTTGTTGATTCTTATAAGAAGTTATGTGTGTTTTGAAGGAGTTCACCTATAAACTAGCGTATCAAGAAATGGATTTTAAAATTTAGAAAACAGCAACCAATATTCGTTAATCTTATAATGAGGATGATAGTAATTGGTGATTTTTATATTTATTAACGAGTAGTGGATTATTTTAGGAGGGTGATTTTTGAGGTAAAATAAAGTATAATTGTTGCAGAGAAAAAGAGATATTCACCTTGTATTACCGAATAAAATGTTCTAATTTCGGGGAAATTAGAATTTATTCGATAGTTTTTTAACCCACACATATGTCCCAAAAATTATATTGTATACTCTTATTTTTGATAAGTTTTACTTCTTTTGGTCAGGAGATGCAACAAGGTTTCAAGTATTTAGAAACCGGCAAATATAAGGAGGCCGAACTTTTTTTTGAAAATGTTCTTAAAGAATATCCGGATAATAAAACAGCAAAATTATGTTATGGACGTGCTGTAGGACTTTTGGGGAATCCTGATAAAGCAATTTTGATCTTTACAGAACTAAAGAAGCAATATCCTGAAGATTTTGAGATAAAACTAAATTATGCAGAATCATTATTATGGGATAAACAATATCTTAAAGCTGAAACATTTTATGGCTCATTATTAGAAGAAGATAGTACAAGTTTTTCTGCAGTTTTAGGGTATGCAAATACGTTATCAAATTTAAAAAAATATAAAGAAGCATTAGAATATGTAAATCAGGCACTCCAGATTGATACAGGGAATGCTAATGCAATGATTTCCCGAAAATATGTGAGATTAGGATATGCAAGTGAGTTATCCCAAAATAAGGAATATGAAAAAGCATTACAGTTATTAGACAAAAACTTGATTGATTTTCCAAATGATCTTGACACCATGCTTAATAAGGCGAATATTTATTTAATTACTAATGATCTGGTATTGGCAGAAAATGTCTATGCCAGTTTGTCCAAAAGTACGGTGGATAGTATTATCTCCCTAAATGGGCTAGCATTAGTAGCTCATAAAAAACACAAAGAGAAAAAAGCTTTGAAGCTTGCGGGATTAGCAAAAAATAAGGTAGAAAACCTTATAGAAAAGAAAGCGTTATACTTATCAACGTACGAAAGATATATCCAAGCATTGCTATGGAATAGGAAATTTATGCTTGCCAGTGAAGAGATAAAGAGTTTAGAAACTAAATATCCTGACAATACAAGAGCCTGGAGCCTGGATGCAACTCACGGGATGTATACTAGTGGTTTTAAAAAAAGCTTAGAAAAATACACAGCAATTCTTGAAGACGATTTAGGTTCATTTGATGGTAATCTTGGAATCGCTAATGCATATAGAGCAGTAGGAAATGACCTAAAATCATATGAATATGCGTTCAAAACTTTACAATATTTTCCAAAACAACCTGATGCTGAAACATTAATAAAAACATTAAATACTTCTCACACACCTTTTATAGAACAAAAAACGGCCTTTACTTTTGATAATGGAGATAACGAGGCGGTTCATGCTTCTTTATCTGCGGAGGTTCCTTTTTCTACCAAGTTTAAAACAAAAGTAGCGTACACCTATAGAAATACAAGAAATACAGTGACTAAAAATGAAGCATCTACAAATGAATTTGCATTGTTTTTTGGATATAAATATAATGGGAGTTTATCGTTAGAAACTAAAGGTGGAATTAGTAAATCTAATGCTTTTACTAATGATTATACCCAGTGGACTGGTGAGATAAAATTAAAAACAAAACCATTTAAATTGCAAAATCTGGATATTGGGTATCAAAGAGAATTACAAAACTTTAATGCAGACCTTATTGATCGCGAGATTGTGATGAATAATTACGCACTAAATTATAACTTAAGTACCAATATAAATTTAGGATGGTATACCCAATATATCTACACCTCACAGACAGATGATAATAGCCGTAATTTATTGTTTACTTCCTTGTATTACACAATTTTAAACAGACCATCAATAAAAGTTGGGGCTAATTATCAATACATGACTTTTGAAAATCAGGTGCCTATAATTTATTTTAGTCCGAGTAGGTTTAATGTAGTAGAAGCCTTTGCTGATTTAGTAAGTAAGCAAAGTGGAAAGTGGTTTTACAGAGCCAATGCGGCGGCAGGATATCAGTTTATAGAAGATGATCCCGGATCCACTACATTTAGATTAGAAGGAACACTTGGATATCAAATATCTGATCGTTTCTTAAGCACGTTATATGGCAAGTACAGTAATATTGCATCAGCTACAGCAGCGGGTTTTGAATTTACTGAATTTGGATTTATATTAAAATGGTATTTTTTAAAGAAGCCTATTTTTGATAAAAAGATTATGAAATTAAAAAAAGTAGCAGAATAAATACAATGTTTATTCTGCTACCCAGACAAATTACTAAAGCTTACTATTGTTATCGTATCATAAAACTTCCTTGATGATTATTATTACTATCATTAATAATGTATTTATACATTCCTTGTTTTAATCCATTTGCACTAAATTCTATAGTGTTTGTGGTAAGGTCTACTTTTTTGTTTTCATTTCTAATAATTCTTCCAAGCATATCCGTTACTGTTAGTTGTACTTCTGTATTATTGGTATTAGGTAAATAAATTGTAGTTACGGTACTAAAAGGGTTCGGATAATTTTTAATTATATCTGATTCGGTAATACCTTCATATTCATCTATATTTAATGCCGCTGTATTGGTAAAAGCAAGATTAGATATATTGATGTTAAATGGTTTAGGACTACTATAATCTCCTTGTATAGAGAACACAATACTTCTGACGTCCACAATAGTATTCTGCATAGATTTTCCGTTTGTGAAATCCGATAATGCTATGGTGTATACCTTATTTTCATTATTTGCTGGTATTATGTGTCGTAATCTATTATTCCAATCGGTAAGATCTTTTGTCACCACAATTACCTCTACCTCCTGATCCGTATTCATTTCAAATTGTAACATATCATATTCTGATACATTTAATGTAAGATCTCCAGCAAGAAGGTTTCTGAATATATTTAAGGTTTCTGTAATTTCACCTGATACCGCGACACTACGTTCTATGGTATATTGCTCTTCTGTTTTATTTTGTACATGTTCTAGTACTTCAAAATTGCTAACCGCTGCTCCTTGTTCTTTATAATCGATACCCCATGGTCCATCAGCCAGGTATAAAGCATCTAATCGTGGAGAATACTCACCTACTAATGAAAATCCTATATCAAATAAATGATCAGTCTCAATTATAACTTCTTCATAATAATCCCCGGATAGACTGACAGTATTTGATATCTTTTCTTCTTCAGACACTTCAGTTTTTCTAATGTTTCCAGTAAAATTAATCCATTTAGATCCTAACTTATTGATGATGTTTAATGTTAATTTTCCATCTTCATAGGAGCCGTTTTCTACAAATACCGTTGGTATTCCTGTAGCTACCTGATGGCTTCTTAAAGGTTTTTCTGAAAGAAAGCTATCAATAATATGATTCGCAAGATTAGCAACCTGAGGTATAGAACCTCCCCATATCTGGAAATTCACATAATCTCCTTCCGGATAGTCATCAATATTCCATAAGCTATAGATTTCATTTTCTGATTCACTCTTCTTAATGGAGAAGGTTAGGGCATATTCGATCTCTCCAGTCGCTCTTTCTATTTTTGTATTGATAACGGTATGGTTTCTAACGACAAGTGTTCTTACATCTAATAATTTAGAGCTATTTAGTCTATCACATATCGTTTTAGAATGGTCGTAAATTGATCCCTTTGTTGAGGTGGCTAATGCTGCGGCTACTCTCTTTTCTTCTTGATAGTAATCTACAGAAAAAACAGAATTAGCATTTGTAATAGCAATTAAATCATCCGGAGTTGATACAAAGGTAGTTTCTGTTCCAAAAATTCCGGTTTCTGGGAAATAAGTACTTAGATCCTCATTAGCACTAGATTTATATGAGGTTGTTTTAGGCTGGAATTTAGTTTGAGATTTTTTAGTATCAAAAAAGGCATTCGCTTTTGTTCTATTAAAATTTCGTTTAGCAATTAAACTAGCTAAATCACCATTACTCTCTAAGCCACCATTATTAGCAGAAGTTACATCTGTTGCGCTATTAATATCTGCATAATTATCATTTGATATTGCAGTATATGGATTCGCAGTAATATAAAATAAAGCGTCATTAAAATCTTGATCACAAGAAGGGTAATCTCTTCTAATATCTTCAAACCCTAATATAATTCTTTCATTTGTTGGATCAGAAAGTAATACATTATGATATCTTAATGAAGGGTTGGTTTCTGGATTATAATCAGGTTGAGAATGTAATTGCCAGTTTCCAGTTCCTACGCAACCGTCAGCCCATGCGTTTGCTAATAATACCCATCCAATTCCTGTATTAGGAGAAAAACGACCAATATTCACTTTATCACCTATTTGTAAACTACCTCCGCTTCCTGCGGCAGATACATTTGGAAATATAATTGTAATATCTTCCGGTGCGGGCATTGATGGAGATGGATTGTTAATGTCATAGGTATAAAATCCTAATGTATTTTTGTAACCCGCTCCTTCTCCTAGAAAGGTTACCCATACATCAGCTGTTTCTGTGATTTTAATATCTGTATCGTATCCAGATGAAATATAATGTGGGTTAAAATCAGGTACTGGGTATCCTTCTGGTAATGCATCGTTGACTAGATCGATAGTTTCTTGTGAAACAATATCCCGATCATCTAAATATAATGGAGTGCCATCTGCAGAAAAACTACCTAGATAATTATATCGGTCACAGATCTCTGGTACAGGAAAACTATCAGGAGTTTGCCCTGCATTATCAGGACTAAAGCTGCTTTTTCTTAAATCAAAATTATCATCTAGTCCATCTTTATCATTATCGATACCAGAAGCTGTTGTTTCTGCAATACCATCTTCATCGTAATCATATGCCTCTGTGCTATCTAATATGCCATTGTTATCAGAATCAATATCTAAGTGATCATAGGTATCGGTTCCATCAGTATTGACCAACCCATTTGTTGTTCCTCCATAATCAGCATCAAAAGCATCATCTAGTCCATCTCTATCTTCATCTACACCAGATAGCGCTATGAATGTAGCCTTTTCCTGACCTTCTATGACATCCACAATTCCATCATTGTCAGAGTCAGTGTCATAACAGTCATAGATGGTATCATTGTCAGTATCTAAAGGAATAAGCTCACTCCCTCCTTGATCTGTATCAAAGACATCTGCAATCCCATCTAAATCAGTGTCTTGGAAGCCAATATCAGCACTGTTATAAATTCCATCATTATTTGTGTCTTTATCACCGTGTCCAGCTTCGACAATATCGTAGATGCCATCATTATCAGAATCGATATCAAAGAAATCAGGTAAACCATCTCTGTCTCTATCGTAGGCATCTTGTACAATATTATCTCCGTTACCACTGATGTCATTATCTAAGTAATTATACATATCATCGCCATCATCATCTCCATATGGATTAGCCCCATTACATTCTACAATATTTGTTATTCCATCACCATCACCATCCATGTCCATAGAATCTAAAGTGCCATCCTGATCTTTGTCCACAGGAGAAATACCATTAGCACACTTAAATCCATCATTAGAATTTGTTGTTTCTGTTAAATTTAATAAAGTTGCTGTAGGAGTAGCACTTTCATAATTATTAATTAAATATAAGCCTCCATTGTTGTCAGACAAATACAAACGGTTATTTGCATCTGCATATGCAGCTCCAAAAGTACTATTAGGTAAATCGGTGACCGATACACTAGAAAATACAGGAGATCCTGAAGAGAGATCCCATTTGTATAGTTTTCCTCTACTACCACCATATATCGTACCGTTAACGAATGCAATATCTGCGCAAGTACTAGGGGATGCCTGATCTGCTTCAATTATTTCAAAAATCGGAGAAGAAGAGCCATCATATTGGTATAGGTTTGTTATTTTATGAAAACTCTTTTTATCGGTATTTTGAAAAGCCCAAAGATTTCCTTCTGAATCTACATCTGCGGCATATCCTCCTCCAAATGTTGTTGCCCCAGATGGAGTAACAGCTCCAAGATCGATTACCATATCTTTGGCGATTCTAAGAAGGTGTTTGTCACTACTTTTTATAGCATATAAAAAGTTGTCTTGTACATTATATCCTCCTGCATTGTATGAGGAATAGCTATGCAATGATTCAGAGTAAGATCCTGTAACTGGGTCGTATGCTTTCATTGATCCTGAGATGACTTGGTAAAAATTACCATCATCACAATCAAAAGGTTCTTGTGCAGTGACTAAATTCACTGTTACCATTAGTATAAGTAGTGTAGTTATTTTTTTCATAAATGTATGTGTTTATGTTTCTTTGTTGTGAAATTAATTAATAGGAGAGGGTGTAGTTGATGTTTTTCGATGAATAGCAATTTGCTTTGGATGAATGAATCATAATCGCTGTAAAAATTGCATTGATATCTTTATAAAGATGAAAGTAGTTTTATACCATATTGCTGTTTGTTTCTAAATTAATAATAGTTGTCGTGGGTTTTGTTCTTGACTTCACTGTTATATAATTCATCCATATCAAGATTAAATTTATAGGGATAAGAAAAGAGTCTTTCAGCGTTATTTTGGATCCTTCTATTTCAATCCAGCTATCTAATGGTTCTTCACTAATATGGTTTAATAAGTCATTTATACCTATATGCTTTTTCAGACGTAGAAAAATTTCGATATCAAATAGCCATTTACTAATAAATTTTTTAGTGTAGATATTTTGAATAACATCTTTTCTGAAAACCTTGGCTCCACATTGTGTGTCTTTTATAGGAAGTTGTAGAACAAAATTTATAAAAAATGCCATAAAACTGGATAATAGATGTCTAAGGTTACTTCTTTTTATATTCTTAGATGTATCCATTTTTCTGGAACCAAAAACCATAGCCAATTCTGGGTTTGCATTCAGCTTTTCTACTAGGTTGTGCATTTCTTCTAATGAAGTAGAGAGATCTGCATCAAGAAAAGCGATATTATCAATGTGATGAAGTGTTTTCAGGTAATTAGCTCCGGATTGTACTGCTCCGGCTTTACCTTGATTTAATTCAAGATCGATTACAGATATGTTTTTAGGATTCAATTCGGATAACTGATGAAGTGCTGCTGAAGTGTCATCAGTACTTCCATCATTTACAAAACATAAATGATAATTAGATTTTTCTTTTAAGAAGTTAATAAACTTGTCTTGTTCCAATCTATCATACTCGTTATAGCATGGAATAATAATTCCTGTAGTTTTTTTCATATCAGTTTTTTTATATTTGATAATTAAAATAAGGTGGTTGAAGGGGGCTACTTTTTTTGGTCAGGAGTGTAACGACTTTTTTAATTTTGTTAACTATTCTTTAGGATAGAAAGAAGTAAAGATTTTTTTGAATCGTAGGTTCTTTAATGTTCTTGTATTGGATAGTTTCTGAGTGCTTATAGTAATTTTTTTTCATGTTATATTATTGATTATTAGATTCTTTATATTGTCTTTATTTCGATATTGTAAAGATACTCTAGAGAATTATCCCTTAATTATGGCAACCCGTAAACCAATTACGTTAATTCCAAAAAGTGTGTATTTCATCGATTTTATGTTACTTTTTCGTTAATTTTAACAAAAATTTAACTTAATTTATGTAGTAATAGGACTACATTTTTAACAATCTTAGTTCAATTGTAGAATTTTTGTTAGAGGAATTTTCCTCTATTCTGCATTTTTTTAAGGAGTGTGATCCTTTAGAAGTTTTAAAGACTTCTTTTTTAGTCTTTTAATGACTATTTAATTTTAAAATGTCAGATACCAGGTAGCATTCTTTTTTGGTTAAAAAAATGTAAAGCCACATGTCTATATTTGATCTTTTTTAGACAATCATAAAGTCATATAAAAAGATGTTTTATATAAATTGATAGGATGAAAACAAAAAAGAAGCTTATAAAAAGTGATGATTATACAGTTTTTCTGATCGTAAGTTACGTGTATCAGATTTTGTTACATAGTGGTAGTATTTAGAAAAATATTGATACCATTTTTGAGATAATCTTTAGGTTTTTGTATCCTGATAGAAGTATTTCTTATTCATTTACTTATAAATGATACTACCTGATGTAGATTATGTAAAGGATATCCATATAAATGTTTACAAGGAGTTGAAACATAAAAAAGTTTACCGTATGTAATAAAGAGGTGGTTAAGTGAACAGTTTGATAGTCAGTTTAACTTGTATGGGTTTATAATATATATCTAATAACAGATATTCGAAGATTTGTAATAAATGATAATCAACTAAAGGATTTAATAAAACCTCTTAATGGCTTGTAGTATTTTATGGACGCGTTTTAGGTTTAATTGTTTTATATATTGGTATGACTGATCCAGTAGTTGTTGTACTTCTGGATTTTGTTTGTATTTTTTTCTCATTTTGTACAGGTTCAAAGCTATCCGTAAGTCGTTTGTAGTATACGGAACCTGTGTATATTGTTGTAAAGTCTTTAAGTAGGTAAACCCAAATTCTTGTGTAGGTTCAATCATAGTACCTTCCCCAAAATCGTTCCAAGTAATAACTTGTATAAAATCTGAAAGCTCATGATGCGTATAATTAAGTGTCTCAATAAATGTCCTACCTTTATTACTATCAATACTCCAATTATTTATTCCATTAAACCAGCCCCCTTCGCTATAAAAGCTTTTGAATCCAGGATAAGATGATCCAACGATAATTTTTTTATCGTCATATAGTTGGTTGTAATAGTAATGCTCGTGTGCTATTAAATGATCTTTGTCTACCCATAAAAATTCCCCGGTAGCATTTGCTCCTACTTGCTCGCTGGAGTTCCATAAAGTTAGGAATTCAGGGCGATCTTGGGCGGGTAGAATATTAAAAATTTGATCCCAGGCAGACGGAGTTTTTATATAATTAGGACCAAAAACAAACAATAAATTTTTACCATTAAATTTCATATATTCCGGACTTGAAAAATAGGTAGAATTAATGTAAGCTAAATCATTTTGCGCATTTTCAATAATACCAGAGGACTCTGATACAGATTGGAAAGCGACACGATCTTCATACATAATTGAAAATTGAAGGCCTAAATCTTCCAGAGTTCCCATAAAAGTTTCTGTGGCATCTTTTATCAAACCATAATCGTGTAAATCTCGGGTGCCATACCAATTAAATATCACACCATCAATCCCAGAAAGTTTCATCATTAAAAAATGATATTCCTGAAGATCAGGGTCAGCAGAAGAGTAGGGGCCAATAAGAGGGTAGTAATAAGATGCGATTTGATGTTTCTCATTTTCATCTTGTATATCAGGGTTTTGAGTGTTCATGGTCCAATGTTGTCCCCAGAATCCATCATACTCCTTACTTTGAAACCAAGGCATATAGTGAACATACACTTTCTTAGGATTTTCTTTAACTATATCCATACCAGAAATATTCCTGTTCCTTTTTCCATTTCCTGATTTCAAAAAATCTAATTCTTCTTCTAAAACCTTTTTTAATACAGCGTCTGTATATGTAGTATCTATTAATGATTGAGTAACAATTTGTTGTTCATTTTGCAGCTGCTCAATTTCAACCAGATCTTCATCTTGTTCACAAGAACAAAGAATAATCATTACTGCTGATAGAAGTATAAAAGGGCGTAAAAATGTAAACATAGCTATGTGTTAAATTAAAAAATTATGTATCGAATCAGGAGTTTATTAATTACTATTATTTTTATATAATTAACGAGTACCCATTCTCATTATGATCTTTTACGATATTATCAAGAAATCAAAATCAATAAAGATGTAAGTCTTTTTTTGTGTTTTTAAGATACTATCAGAAATATATAATGAGAGTATCTTATTGGTTGTTTGTTGATTGCTGAACTCTTTTGAGGTTTTCCTGTCTTTCTGTAGTAAAGGTACTATAGCAAACTGTTACTTGACTATGCTAAGCCACAATGAAACTATGGTTTAACCGTAAACACTTATTTCAAAAGCTTAAAACAAAGATGAAAATATTTATTTAACACTAATTTAACTTTTTAATGTAGGTTTAAAGCTACAAACATAGAAATTAAATCTCTAGAATTATTGTATGGAGGTATCTTTTTTATAGTAACTTTAATCACTTTTTGTTTTTTGTAGTACAAGTTTTCTCAGAATATAGAGTGGATATATTGCAGAATGCAAAAGGAAAAAATTGATCTATATTAAAAACTAATTTTAATTAGATCCTGGATACGGTATGTTGAGTCATTCACGAGAGTCACTCTTGTTAATATCCAGCATATGATGAAGAATTTCAGAAAGTATTTGAGTAGATTTGTGCATCGTATGCTTTATTTTCAGGACTTTATATTATAATAAATTCAATCTTTTCATCAATTCCGGACGATTTGATCGGCTTACCGGAATAACATCCTTTGCGATCAATACACTATTGTCTTCAATGTCAATGATTTTTTGTGTATTTATTATAAAAGAACGATGCACTTTCAGGAAAATGTGTTTTGGTAGTTTTTCTTCTATTTTTTTTAAAGTAGAATGTACTGTGTAATTTTTCTTTTCTGTTTTTACATGTATGTAATCACCTTTAGCTTCTATCACGTAGATACTTAAGAAATCGATTTTTATCAATCGCCGGTCAATATTCACATATAGATTCTTTTCTTCTTTAGGTGGGGTATCAGTATTCTTATGATCTGTAGGAATAGGGTTGATAAAAGTTTGAGCTTTTTGTATAGCCTTAAGGAATCTAGGTAGTGTAATTGGTTTAACCAGATAATCAACAATACAATCATATTCAAAAGCTTCTAATGCAAAGTTTTTATCAGATGTAGTTAATATAATTTTGGATGGGTTTTTTAAAGTTTGTATAAAATCAAATCCTGTAAAATCGGGCATGTGAATATCCAGAAAAATAAGATCAACTTCTTGTTGATTTAAAAATTTTATAGCTTGAAGCGCATTTGGGAAATCTTCAATTACGTTTAATTCTTCTATGTGTAAACAAAGTTGTCGTATAATAGCTCTGGCAGTTTCTTCATCATCGATAATAATACAATTCATGCAGCAAATAATTTTATAATGTATCTAAAAAAGTTTCAATGGAATCTAAAATTACTATAAATTTTGGAAACAGAGAGGGATTATTCTCCTTTAATCCTTCCTCAAAATCTATGGCAGTCTGATATCCGATTTCAAAACCCAGCATTCCAATTTTATGTTTTAACTTGTGTACATTCTCTGCAGTTTTTAAAAATTGCTTATTATTGAAGTTATTGAGAAATTCTTTTTTTTCTTCTGGAAATTCACGTTGTATGATTCCAACTATTTTTTTTTCAAACTCAGGATCTCCTGCTGATAGTTGTTGTATATAATTCTTATTAGGCTGTTCTATCATAGGTTAACTATTTTTAAGAGTAAAATAAAAAGTAGTCCCTTTACCAAGTTCAGATTTTATCCAAATAGCGCCTTGGTAAGAATCGATAATTTTTTTAACAATAGATAATCCTATTCCTGTAGTTTCTTTGTTATCATCCAAGGTTTGAAAGATTTCAAATATCTTTTTGTGGTATTTTTTTTCTATTCCAGTTCCATTATCTGTAATAGAAAAAGTATGATAGTCATCTGCTGTTTCTGAGGCAATAGTAATTATTCCTGCCTTTTTTCCAATACTCGCTATGGCATTGGTTATTAAATTTTGAAATAATTGTTTTAATCTAAATTTGTCAATAGCTAAATATGGTAACGTATTGGTAATTGTAATATGAGTTGTTTCTGATTTTGGTTGCAGGGCTATTATTTCTTCTACTAATTCTTGAGTGTTTACATTAATGATGCTATCTGTTTTTTTGCCTATTACAGAATATGCTAATATGCCTTCGATAAGATTGTCCATTTTTTGAATATTCTTATCAATCAGATGCATATGACCTTTTGCTGCATCATTAAGCACGTCCGGGCAGTCTTCTTTGATCCAATTCATAAGTGTATCAATAGTTCTTAGTGGAGATTTAAGATCATGCGATACTACATGCGCGTATTCACTAAGCTCGTGATTACTTTTTTGTAAATCTTTGAAGATTTTTTCGCGTTGCTTTTCTATTTTTGAAATTTGTGTTGCTTGTTGTTCTATAAGATTAGCGAGTTCGATGCCTGTCAGTTCTTTTGTTTCTTTTACTTTCTTGTCTACTGGGATAGATACTGATCGTAAAATTTTTGTAGCATCTTTAAGACTTTCAATTACATTACGTTGTTGTTCTGCTTCTTTTTTTAATTGGATATTAGCATCAAATAATTCCTGAGAGCTTATAGACATAGCACGCTGTAACATACTAAATTGATCTTCATAATTTTCATATGACTTATGAATTGTATTCAGAAATGAGGTGAGCCGAGGATCACTTTGTAATTCTTTACTGAGCGTTTTTCTAATTTGTCTTGCAAGCAATGAGTTCATGATTATTCGCTAAATAAGGTTAGTGTCATTGTCTGATTATGTAACTCACACGTTTTATTTCCAGAAAAAGGAGCTAATTCTCCGTAAGAGTAAAATCCACTTATGGTAGATTGATTACCAATAATTTCTGAGACTTCTTCAATTTCTTCTTCTACCCGCTGATCCATTACAAGTTTTCTGCCAATACAACTAACAAGTAGTGCCAGTTCTGGCTTGCTTTTTCTATTTTTCATGCTGATTTCTGCCGCTCTAAGTGCTCCTTCAGCTATTTTATCAATATTAGCCATCATAAGTTGTACTACAGCTCCTTCTGGCACATCTCCAGCAAGTGTCATCGTATTTGTTTGCTCGTCTACGGATAGAATGGTACGTACAATAGATTCTTTTTTCTCTTTTTGTTTAACACTTAATGGATACAACAATGCAGATTGAGGCAATTGATTAGCTTTATCACCTAAATATTTTTTATAAAGATCTAAGGCTGGTTTATTGTCAAGTTCAAATAATACATTTCCCGAGGATTTTGTAATCATTCTTTCGGGTCCAAAAGGTGTCCAGCCACCAAATTGCCCATAACTTATTTCCAGAGTTTCTCCATAAAATCCAATAGCAAGAATTTCCCCTTCTTTAGGCGGTTCATTAAAACCAACAATTGTTTTTTCGAATCGGGCATCATCACCACACAAACCTCCTGTTAGCGCAGTCATGTTTTTTTCTTTTTCAAGCCCTTCAATTAAAGCTGAGCCATTCACAAAACTGCCTTCAGAAATAATAAATGTATGTTTTAATCCTTTTTGAGGGAGTTTTGAAGCTAATTTCACACCTAGTTTTGTTGCATCTTTTCCGTGATCAAATATACTTTCCCTTTCAATGATGTAGTTGCTTTTTTCAAACTCTATAGCAGTTAATGCTATAGAGTCATTTTGTACACTCTCACCAATGATTTCTCCCGCACTAGATCCTGATATAATATTGCCATCAGGAAACATAGCTCTCACCTCTTGATATATAGTTGGATCTTCTAGTAAAAAACGGTTCCCAAAAACAAGGACTAGTGGAGATTTAAGTGCTATCTGAGAAGTAGACAATAATGTCCACGATTGATCTTTTCTTTTTTCGAACTGTTGAAACTTCATATGCTTTGTTTTTTTAGGCTAAAGAAAACTGTAGTACCCTTTTTGAGTTCGCTTTCTAACCAAATTTCTCCTTCATATAGGTCCACAATTTTTCTTACAATAGAAAGGCCGATTCCGGTTGAATTTTTAGTATCTCCTAGTGACTGAAAAATTTTAAAGACTTTTTCGTGATACTCTTTTTCGATACCTATTCCATTATCCTTAATTGAGAATAAGTAATGAGATTTTTTGTCTTCAACATCTACTTCTATTATACCTTGATCTTTATCTATATACTCGACAGCGTTACTAATTAAGTTTTGGAATAGCTGTCTTATTTTTGTTTTATCTCCTGTGATTATGGGTAATGTTTTTTTAGTGTGAATTTTTATATGTGAGGGGATAAAAATAGTTTTTCGGATATCATCAATGGTAGTGTTGATATCTATTTGTTGTTCTTTTAATGCGTCTTTATTACCTGCACTGGAGTAGCTTAGGATACCATTAATCAATTGTTCCATTTTTTCTAATGTCTGCTCAATTAGTTTGATATTGTTTAATCCATCACCTTCTAATACTTCTGTATAATCATTTTTTAACCAGTTTACCAGTGCGTTAATACTTCTTAAAGGAGATTTTAGATCATGAGAAACAATGTGTGCAAAGTCTTTTAATTCTTGATTGCTTTTTGCTAATGTGTTTAGTAACTGTTGGCGATGTTTTTCACTTTCCAGTTTTTCGGTGATATCTCTAACAATGCCTTGCGCAGCGACGGGTTTTTGTTGATCATCCAGAATGAGACTGGCATTAATATGAACCGTTCTAATTCCTTTGTTTTTTGTATACACTCTTGCTTGGTAATCAGAAAAGGAACCATTATGAATTAATTGTTTAAAAGAATCCATTGCATATACATAATCTTCCTTGTAGATTAGAGTTACGATATTGATTTTTTCATTTTTAATATCATGGCCAAACAATTCGGTTGCTGCATTATTCATTTTAATTACCCATCCAGAAATATCCATAAGAACATAGGCATCCACTAGATTATCAAAAACCCCTTGTAGCTCAGTAGTGCTTTCTGTTAACCCTTCTTTTAACTGTCTATTTGCTTTTTGAAGTTCTTCTGTGAGCTGAAATAATTCTCTTGATTTATCTTCCAGTATCCCTTCAGCTTGTTTTCTTGAAGCTTTTTGTCTCTGTAATGCTCTTTGTAATATTTCTATTTCACTCTTCATTAATTTTTTGTGATGCTAAATTTTACCTCGGTGCCATCTTCTTTTATTTTTTCCAGAATAATAGTTGCGGAGCTCTTATAATGTTCAAAGGTTTTATTCATTAAACCTAATCCAAAATTATACATAGCTCTACTGGATTTGTAGATCATTACAAGTGTAGTTGATGTTTTGTCAATAACTTCAAAAGTAGGTAACTCTGCATCCGGATATATTTTTTGTACTTCGGTATGAATGTGATTTTCTATAGACGAAAGTAATTTTATAGGATCATCATACTTATCAATTAATCCAGGGTAGCTATCTGCCAACACTTTAAAAAAATGTTCTGCATAGGTAAGCAGGAGAGCATCAATACTAATTTTAGAATGATCACTTAGGTGTGTAAGTAAACTAAGCATTTCTGAAAAATCATAGGTTCCTACGGCTGTGTATGCCCCTCCTGATGGTAGTTCTGATTTTTCAATGATTTCATCTACAACTTCTAACCCAAATTTGTCTTCAACTAATTCTAAAAATTCAGTAAATACAATGCCTTTCATATAATTAGTTAATTTTTAAACAATTCATTATGACTCCAATAAGTTAATAAGCTATTAATTTTTGTAGTATAATCTTCATACTTAAGGGGCTTCATTATATAACCTGCGATTCCTGTTTTATAGCTTTCCATAATATCTTGATGATTACTTGATGTGCTAAGTATGACTGCAGGAATGAATTTTAAAACCTCATCTGCTTTTAAAACTTTAAGAAATTCTAAACCGTTCATTCTTGGCATATTTAAATCTAATAATATTACATCAGGTAGATTGTTTGTGTCTTTTAGCTTTTCTAAAGCCTCCTCTCCATTTTTTGCTTCTACCACTTTATGGCTTTGCTTATTTTGCTTTAGAACTCTTGAAAACTTCATTCTTTCAATTTCATCATCTTCAATTAGTAAAAAAGTTAAGTCCATTTTTTGCATGTATTAATATAAGTTAAAAAAGTTTTATATAGTATAAAAGTCGAATTTTTTAGGGGAAAAAAGAGGTTTTTTTCGTTAATGAGAGAATTTACTGTAGACGAATGGTAGTTTTGTATAGACGAGTAGTGTCACCCTATTTCTACTTAATTACTGGCATACTAAAATGAATGTTTTACTTCAGGATAAAACTTAGACATAGTTCAATATAAGTAATTGGACAGCTCTTTTTTTTTAATTACGTCTGGGTATTTTAAAGTTGGTGCAGATTAAAGATTTTCTTTATACGCCACTAAACGCGCTAAATCCGCCATCAATAGGAATCACTATTCCCGTGACAAATGAAGATGCCTCGGCACATAGATAATGAATAATTCCATTTAATTCATCTGTATTGCCAAAACGTTTCATAGGAGTGTTTTTTATAATAGTTTCTCCTCTGTCTGTATATGCACCGGTTTTTTTATCGATTAATAAATCCCGATTCTGATTGCCGATAAAAAAACCCGGAGCTATCGCATTAACACGCAGACCATCTCCAAATTTAGTTGCAAATTCTACTGCCAACCATTTGGTGTAATTATCTATAGCAGCTTTAGAAGCAGAATAGCCGACGACTCTGGTAATCGCACTTTGCGCTGTCATAGAAGAAATATTAATGATAACACCTTGCGCACGCTTAGCCATTTCTTTTCCAAATACGATTGATGGAGTAATGCTCCCGAACAAGTTAAGGTCTACTACCTTTTTAAAATGATCCATATTTACATCAAAAATATCCTGATGTTCTGCGATAGTTGCTCCCGGCATATTTCCACCTGCAGCATTGATCAATACATCAATTTTTTTATGTTTTTTGATAATGATGTCAGCTGTTTCCTGTAAACTTTTTTCTTCTAAAACATTACATACGTAGCCTTCTGCCTGATCATTGATCTTTCTGAGTGCAGTAAGAGCATTAGCTACTGTTTCTTTTCTATGTCCTAATATAATAGTTATGGCGCCGTTTTTTAGTAAATAAGAAGCCATAGCACTACCAAGAACACCACCACCACCAGTGATAAGAATTATTTTATTTTTAATATCGAATAAACTCATGTTTTAGTTTTTGTGAATAGAACAAAACTTCTCAGAATAAAAAGCTTAAGACGAATATAAACATTTGGATAGTATAAATATCGTTACTAACCTGAGTTTAATGTATAAAAGCGGATATGAATTATCGATATTGTAAAAAATGCTTATTAAAATTGAATACGATAGATATTTGATGATTTGCAACCTGCGGAAAAGGGTTGTTACGTGTAGAAAAATTATATCCATAAAAAATATTGACATCACCAAATATCCCAAAACCTAACTTTGGTGTGATGACAATATCATTCTTGTCAAAATCGGTTTGGTATTTTATTTCGAATCCAGTATTTAATAAAAATATAAATGTGTTTGCTTCGTATCCTATTTTTATACCGTAAATATCCTGATTGGGTACCCATTCTATAGCGGTATAAAAATCATTAGAAAAGAAGCCTACATCACTATAGTTACAGGTGTGTAATGCTAATCCAAACTCAGTATAAAAAGAATCTTGTAATCCAACACCAGCTCTAACCGAAATCTGTTTTTCTGTTCCAAATTGTGCATTTTTCTTTAAAAGAGGAGTTAAAGAGTCTTGTACTTGCCCAGGTGTAATCTGAGGTTTAAAATTTTGTGCCTGAGAAAAATAACTGCATAGGGCAAAAAATGCAATACATACCCATTCGATAATTTTTTTATCTATTGTATGTTGTAGGATATACATTTAAAAAATATTCACAGGTGATTTTAAACAATATGATTATTTATATTTTTCTTCTATAACCACCTCTTCTTGAAGTTTTTTTCGATCCCATTTTTTTAATTCTAATTCTGGTTGATTGTAAAACATATCAGTATAACCAAAACAAAGATATCCTATCAATTGGTTTTCTTTTGGTGCTTTAAGTACCTGTTTTACTTTTTCAGGATCCAGTATGCTTACCCATCCCATGCCTATATTTAGAGATCTTGCCATTAACCACATATTTTGTATGGCACAGACTACACTGTATTTTCCCATATTAGGCATACTGGTTTGTCCTAAAACGGGGCCTTCTTTTGGTTTGTAAAAAACAGCCATATTTATGGGAGATTCTAAAATTCCCTCTAATTTAAGTCGGATGTATTCCTGTTGTTTTTCATCTGCAAATTGAGATGCTGCACGTGCAGTTTCTTCAGAGAATGTTTGTTTTACAGCTTGTTTTGTTTTTTGATTTCTAATAATTACAAATTCCCAAGGCTGTGAAAACCCTACAGAAGGAGCAGCTAAGGCGGCCTCGATAATAGTGTCAATAGCCTCTTGGGAAATAGGAGTTTTTAAAAAACGATTTCCTCTAACATCGCGACGATGTGCAAGTATTTCTTCTAACAATTGTTTTTCTTCTGCACTAAAGTTGCGTTGTGATTGCTCGTCCATAGCCTCCTAAATCAAGTTTAACTTCTGTTCTCGTAAATGTAGTATTAACAATAACCAGAACAAAATTACTTTGCTCTGATTTATGACTCTAATACAAATAATTGATTATTTGATAGATAATGTCGTTATTGGTATTAGAAATCAATAAGTATCTCATTAAAAAACGACCATATTGTTTTTTTTAGTATTGCGATTGGTAGTTTTTTGTTTGTACTAAAATTAAGGACTATGCTATCTTTACTATCATAAAATAATAATAATTTAAAAATGAAAAAGCAATATTTTTTTTTACTTGCATTTACCATTACTTTATCTACGATTTTTTCTCAGGAAAAAGTTATGGATATCGCATTTGATACCATGCTGCGGGACTTATTGTCTCATACCGTGCAAGAGGTAGTGCCTGAAGATATAAAAGGAGAATATAATATTCTTTTTTTGGATGCCAGAGAAAAATCAGAATTCAAAATCAGTCATATAGAAAATGCCAAGTGGGTGGGGTTTACTAATTTTAATCTTGCCCAAGTAAAAGATGTGTCTAAAGATCAAAAGATCATTGTGTACTGTTCTGTAGGATACCGAAGTGAAAAAATTGCTGAGAAATTAGAGAGAGATGGGTTTACTGATGTATCTAATCTATATGGTGGAATCTTTGAATGGGTTCATCAGGGCAAAAATGTTTTTGATAAAAAAGGGGAAACAGAAAAAGTACATACTTTTAATAAAGAATGGTCCCAGTGGTTACAAAAAGGGGTTAAAGTATATTGACAAAAGAGTAGTTGTTAAGGCGCTACTTTTTGACCAGGTCTACTAATTATTATTTAGTTGTCGTGTCAAAGAAGTAGTATATCTTGCTCCTGTTGATATAATAAATATTAAAGTTAATTTACGAATTATCTAGTATTTAGTAAATAATTACACCTTTGACCACACGAGATATTGCACCACTTATAGAGGGAGTGTCTGGCTGTAAGTTCCTTTCTAAGGAATTAAAAAACCCAAGTAATTGTCCTAAAACAATATTACATACAGCAAGGTAAGCTTCATCAATTTTAAAATCTTCTTTAGTCTCTTTTAGTATAATAAGCTGATCAATAGTAATGTCTGTAATTGCATTTTCACTTAGTCCTATTTCATATAAAGGCTTACTTCCTTGATCCATCGCATTCACTAAATCTTTCTCATAGCGCAAGGCTTCTGCGTTATTCGAAAAATAATATACCATGAGCGTGTTTTGGTCAACAACTGCTTTTGGTCCATGTCTGAAACCCAAATAGGAGTCATTTTTACAGATCACTTGTCCGTCTGTTAATTCCTGCAATTTGAGATGTGATTCCATAGCAGTTCCATATTGAGGACCTGATCCAAGAAAAACTGCCCGGTTAAACGGAAGTTGCGCAGCCTTTTTGATGGAAGCTAAATGATCAGTTAATAGCGCAGTTCCATAGTTTTTAAGTTGAGCTATAGTCTGTTTTAAAGAGCCAATATTTTTTATATCATTTATAAGCAACGCAGATAATAACATCCCGGAATAACTTCCGGTCATAGCTAAACTTTTATCATCTGCCTCTGGAGGGAGGATAAAAACATAACTATTATTTTTTGGAGCCTGTTTTGCTAAACTGCCATCAGGATTGCATGTAATTATCAAATGATAACAATCCTGGATGTGTTTATTAGCTAATTCTATAGAAGCAACACTTTCTGGGCTATTGCCAGATCTGGCAAATGAAATTAATAATGTAGGTGTAGAAGGTTCAAAGTAATCTTGTGGATGAGAAACTAAATGTGTAGTTGCTACCGAAACAGTAGTAGTTTTGTTTTTTCTTTGAATATTCCCTTCTACTGAGTATGCGATGTAGGCACTTGTACCAGCACCTGTAAGAATGATTTTCTTAACTTTTTTAAATACGGTATCTAAAAAGAATTCAACTTCTTTTTGTTCAAAAATTAACTTTTCAAAGATAGCTTCCCATAGTTCAGGTTGACCTGCTATTTCCTTTGCAGTATGTATAGCACCATTTTCCTTTAGAGTAATTTCATCAATATTAAGATACTTCATGCTTTTGATTAGTTATTTATAATTTCGAATTACTTTCGAAACATTATATTACAAATCTACAAAACTTATTTAAACTTTCAAATATAATTATGTGGTTTAAAAATATTTAATTTTGTCTTCTTGTAATAGATCTTTGTGTTTTATAGTTGCGATGTTGTTATAAATCGTTAATTTAGTGGCTTAATTAGTTGTTCAAGGTTATGAGTAAAGAAAAAACCAAACGCCACACGGTAGAGCGTCGTAAAAAAATATTAAATATGCTTAATGAGAATGGGCAAGTATTTGTTCATGAATTAAGTGCTGAATTTGGTGTGAGCGAAGTGACTATAAGGAATGACCTTGATTTGTTTGAATCTAAAAAACTATTAATTCGTTCTCGTGGCGGAGCAATGAAATATGAGAATAGTGTAGGTATTGATTATCAAATATCTGATAAAGATAAAATTCACTATTCAGAAAAAATTAAAATAGGGAGTAAAGCTGCAAGTCTTGTTAATGAGGGAGAAACTATCATTATCGACTCTGGAACTACAACTATGGAGATTGCCAAGCATTTGGATGTAGATACATCAATTAATGTAATCACCAATGCATTTAATATTGTTAATCAACTGATTAATTTTCAGAATATCAATATTATAGTTCCTGGGGGAACTTTACGCAAAAATTCTCATTCTCTTGTAGGGCCATTGGCAGAAAAAAATCTTCGTAACTTTTATGTAGATAAAGTATTTATTGGTGTAGATGGATTTGATATGACTATTGGGGCATTCACTCCTAATATCGAAGAAGCATCTTTAAACCAAATAATGATTGATATCTCTAAGGAGGTTATCTTAGTTGCTGATTCCAGTAAGTTTAGCAGAAGAAGTCTTGCTTTTATTTGTCCGGTAGATAAAGTGGATGTAATTGTGACCGATGAGAATATTCTGAAAGAGGATTTGAAGAGATTAGAAGATCTTGGTATTAAGGTAATTATTGCATAAATAAACTTTCTTAAGATTCATACCTGCTACTAATGGCTTTTAAACTCCAAAAAAACAGGAGTAAATCCTTACTGTTTTCACTCATGCTTCGTATCAGTTAACCTCTGTCCTGTGATTACGGTAAGTAATCCATATTTTTAGATATGTAAGTAATAATTTGGACACTATGGTTTAGCGGGTATTTAAGCATTATTTTGATAAGATCCTTTCCTGCTATATAGAGGTAAAATTTTCATTCTTAATCTATAGGTGGTTATCGTATTTTTCTCAAAATCACATATTCATTTTTTAATGCTCATCATAGGTTTTTACAGATCCCGAAGAGAATAAAGGCTTTAGATTAATTCTCTTCAGGATCTATTGCTAATAGCACAGCTGCAATAACTGCTAGTATAATTCCTGCAATTTTGTATCCATTAGGGACAAAGCCAAGGATAATCATGGATATAATTGCAGTAATCAGGGGTGCGCCTGCATTTGTTAATGGCGATACCACCATTGCTTTGCCATATCTGAATGCAAAAACGAGGCATAATGCACCAATAGAATTTAATATCTGTATACCTGCTGCTAACCAAGGACCATCTGCACCATAGTTAATAGGCTTGTTAAAATCAGTCATAAACCAAGCAACGGGTATTAATAAAAGACCAGTAAGCATCATGTAAAAGAAAATGCTTTCTCCATTCATAGTGGCATTGGCCAGTTTCATAAAATAAGCCTGAAGACCCCAGGCGAGTAATATAAAAATTGCATAAATAAACCATAAATACCCATAATCAGTGTCGCTTTCTCCATTAGAATACTCGAATAAGGGTAATGCTACAATGGCCAATATGATACCTATGGTTCCTAAAATCCCTGTTCGTTCTTTTAAAAAAGTATAGGATAAAATAATTGTAACCATGGGTGATAATGATATAATAGGGAAAATAAGATAGGTAGGTCCTACGGTCACCGCATGGAATAAAATCATTTGCCCTCCCGCTCCAAGAAGTCCGATGATGCTTCCATACATAATCGCCTTTTTATCATATTCTAACTTCCAGTTGTTTAGTTTGAGAACTATTAAAGCCGGCGGAACCATGGTTATAGCCCAAACGCAATAAATTAATGTATCAGGAAAGCCGTTCTCAGCAGGAAATCCTGTAAAAGCTCCCCAAATCCCCCAGGATATCGTTGTAATTAATGCGTAAATCAACCATAATTTAGATTTCATAGAAAGCGGTATTATTTAATAAAAATTTATGAATTACTATAATTATTTGTAAATATAAGAAAGTTTTTGAAAGTTAAAAACTTTCGTTATGTTATGTTGTAAGATGTGATGGTGATTAAAAATAAGCCCTTGAAAAAGCTCTTAATTGAAATGTAAGTTGGTTACCACGTAATTTCCTATCTGTTTACCTTGTTCGACACCATTAGTGATAGCGGGCATATAATGGATACCACCATACAATCGGCTAATTGCTGCTTCTGCTGCGGCATCATTAAAAGAGTTAAATGATCTGGCAGGCAAGCCATACGGTATTTCTGTCGAATCAGTAAATGCATAGTTTTCTCCAAAAATACTTGTGAGCATAGTAGCCGCAGCTGTGGAGGCTACACTATGACCACTAGTATATTCTGGAAACGCTGGAGTTTGTAAAATTGGTTTCCAATCAGGGTCTATATAGGTGTTGATGTAGGTTTCAGGTCTGATGACACTGGTTTTATATTTTTCACTCCAGCAGCTTATAAACGCATCGGCAATAGAAATACCTACTTTTGATAATACTTCACTAGCTTTTAGTGGAGATAGTTTTTCTTGTTCTATAACCTGACAAGCAATCATCATCCAATGCCCACCAGGTGAAATTTGTTGTTTAAAATACATGATATGCCCCTTAGTATAAGAAATATTAGGATTGCAATCCCAAAACTTAGCTTTGGCAAGATTTTCTTGTTCTAGATTTTTTACTGTTTCATAAACCTCCTTAGTTTCTTTGTAAAATTGAGATGAGGGTATGGTATCAAATGCGGTAGGAGTACCCGGAGAAAATTGATTGGCAGAATCCAGCACAAAGGTTCTTAGTGTGTTCCAGTTGGGTTCAATTGCTTCCATATAATCGGGTGGTGTAGGTTTCCAACTTGCGGGATCGTTAAGTTTTATTTGATAACGTGATAATGCAGATCGTTCTTTATATCCATCCTTATTTGCCCAATCCAAAATATGATTCCCTACAGATTTTCCAAAGGTAATAGAGTTGCTAAGTAGCGTCGGATCTATGCCCGTTTCTTTTACTTTCTGTATAAACTCAGTTTCATAAGTCTCCAGCATCTCTCGATTATAAATAAGTGATTTGCTAACCGTAGAAAATGATATAATAGAAGCTATTGGATAATTGATTTCTTGATTAACATCTGGTTTTGGTATTGGTGTTAAATCATTTAAGGTTGTTGCAAAAGAGTGATCAGTGGCACCTGCAGCATTCATTACTTCATATGCAGCAATATTAGGGTATGCATAGATTCGACTGGCAACAGGAGGCGTAAACACATCAGAAATCATAATTTCTGTTAGCTTTTTATTCCATGCTACTAACTGGACATTAGTATATATATCTAATGCTTCACTGTCATACTCTTTCTTACAACTTATAATTATCAACATAACAAACGCAAGTATACACGATCGCAGTATTTTCTTTGAATTAGATAGCTTTTTCATAGATATATCTTTACTCATTTGTTTTTAATTTGAAAAGCTTAATTGCGTCAGCATTAGAACTTATCAGCATATATGTCTCTTTATTTATAGTAGTAATTTCTGCGATATCTTTTGCATCAGAATCTATGAAAAACCCTATATCACTTCCTGAAATTGGCTCAAAATTACCGCTTCCATCACCTAATAAACAGAGTCCGGTCATAGCGTCATAATCCCCTACTGATGCGTCACCAGATAAATTATTACCTACCATCAATGCATCAAGATGGCTATCATTATTAATATCCATAACTTTAATTGCATTAATAGGCGCGATTTGTGCTAAAATAGGCAAGGGGTGTATTTTAAATTTTCCATTTCCCATATTTTCAATGTAAGAACTTAAAAAAGTTTCACTTTTCACAACATGAGCTTTTTCTAATTCTTTATTTGTAAAAGCTTTCTCAAAAGGCACATTCGCATAGCTTTCATATGTTTTGAACCTGCTTCTCATCCCGTTGATTTGATCAATCATAGCGTCTCTGGGAGCAGCAAGATAATTTTTACCCTGTATATAAAAACACATTACAGGATCTATGCTACCATTATTGTCATAATCACTGGCATAAATGCAAAGCGGTTCTGATACCGTTGCTTTATACCTGCTGTTAGTACCCAAATTACCTGCCAGATAATCCATATCCCCATCCTGATCAAAATCTCCTTCGGCTAAACTATTCCACCAACCATGGGATTCCTGAAGCCCTGCTTCTTTGGTAATTTCTTTAAAAAACCCGTCTTCATTCCTAAAAAAACGAAGTTGCATAAACTCTCCGGTTATTATAAGATCCGTTTTTTGATCACTATTAAAATCTGTCCATAGAGCAGCGGTCACCATACCTGCTTTTTGGAGATCAGGGCATACTGAAGCGGTAGTATTTATAAATACCCCATTGTTGTTAGTGAGTATATAGCTTTGTGCCGGCATAGGATAAGTTCCCGGCAGAATCCTTCCCCCTATAAAAAGATCAAGATCGCCATCCTTATCATAGTCATTTGCCTCAACAATGGCTCCGGATGCAGTAATTATTGGCAAGGCTTTCTGATCTTTGCTGAAATTTCCCAAACCATCATTACGATAGAATCGGTCTTGATATGCAGCATCTTGTTTTGGGAATTCAGTACCGCCACTCACCACGTAAAGATCAAGATCGCCATCCTTATCTGCATCAAATAAAAGGGCATCTGTGTCTTCATTCTCTACATCCAGATTTAAGAGTTTTTCGTCAAATTTTCCAAGTTCATTTTGAATAAAGAATGTACCGCTATACCCGTGCGCTCCTCCTATATAAAAATCTTCTAATCCATCTCCATTAATATCACCTACAGTTAGTTTTGGGCCTAGTCTGGAATGCATATGAGGCAAAAGAGGTTGTTGTTTGAAATCAATAAATTCATTTTCTTGATGGTGAAAATTTATTTTTTGGTCCTCAAGTGCTTCTGTAAAAAACTTTTTCTGTATAATTTTTGTCTTTTTTAGTAGTACTGGTTTTGCATTTTTATGATAAATATTTATTAAAGTATCTATAGGAACGTTCACCAACACCTCCGTTTTGTCATCGGCCCAAATAATGCGAATACTATCAATCTGAGTATCTTTTTTTAGACCAAAATGAACTTGTTTATCTACACTTGATAGATATCCTCTGCTTAGATAATGTTGATAAAATTGATGATTCCCGTCAACACTCACTTGTATTTTTGCTCCGATCCCTCCTGGATTAGTAAGATTTCCCGTTAATGCTAATGCTATAAAGTGATTGTCAGGTTTTTGATCGCTGTTGTTTTTTAAGACAGATACTTTATTATTAATGTTATTTACTATGAGATCTAGATCTCCATCATTGTCTAAATCTGCGTATGCAGCACCATTAGAGAGGCCAGGTTTATTGACACCCCATTTCTCTGAGGTGTTGGAGAAGGTTAAATCTCCATTGTTTTTAAAAAAATAATTAGATATTGAGGCGCTAGGTAATTCTTTGATTGCCGCCAATTTATTATCTTTTTTAGTTTTTTCAGTACCAAATTGCTGTCGGTTTTTTTGTTGATAATGAATGTAATCCAGATCCCCCAGATCACGCCTAAATCCATTGGTTATAAAAGCATCTTTATGACCATCATTGTTATAATCAGCTAGTAAGATACTCCAGCTCCAGTCTGTATTGCTAATGCCAGCCAAATAACTGATCTCACTAAAAGAATTATTGCCGTTATTGAGTTGTAAAGTATTGCGGGTGTATTGTTTTTGATAGTCTTTGCTGGTTAATAATCTAAATTTGTCATAGCTAGTGGCAGGTATAATCATTTTTTGCCGCTTGTTATCTTCTGGAAGCATATCCAGCACAAGTATATCTGTTAAGCCATCATTATTTATATCTGATAAATCATTACCCATGCCGGCAAAACTAGTATGTTTTAACCATTGATGCGACTGATCTGTAAAGGTTCCATCCTGATTGTTGATATACATAATGTCATTTGTTAGGAAATCATTAGAGATATAAATATCTGGCCAATGATCATTATTGATATCACTAATGCCTACTCCAAGGCTATATCCTTCTATTAAGATTCCTGCCATAGTAGATACGTTTGTGAAAGTTCCGTCGCCATTATTACGATATAGTTTATCAGTACTTTTTGCTTCACCGTTTATTTTTCTGGGTCGAATGGTGTTTACCGATGATAGAGAATAATCTACGGGATTCACTATAAGGAACATATCTAAATCTCCATCACGATCATAATCAAAAAATGCAGCCTGAGTTGATTGTGCATTATCATCTAGCCCATACATGGCAGCGGATTCCTTAAATGTATTATCTTTTTGATTGATATACAGTAGGTTTGTAGTGCTTTTTATATTTGGATTACCTGAGACAGAAACATATACATCTAACCATCCATCCTGATTAATATCAATCATACTTACTCCCGTACACCATTGATCATTTTCTAAACCTGCTGTTGTCGTAATATCTTCAAATTTGAAATCTCCCTTATTTAAATATAGCGCATTAGAGACCATATTTCCTGCAAAAAAAAGGTCTGGTAAACCATCATTATTAATATCTCCTATGCCTACGCCTGCACCGGTATATATGTTCATAAAATTATACATATTATGATGCTCATCTTCTTCTATGATATTAGAAAATTGAATGTTTGTATCCGATGCATCCAATGTTATGAATAAGGTGTCTTTATCTTTACAAGAGCTTGCAGATATTAAGTAGATGAGACTAATATATATAATTGGATGGATTTTCATGGAGTTTTATTGGTGTTCAATATTGATATTCTTTCATTTCCCTGATAGGAAATAAATTTTATAGAATCTACTTTGGAACGATCTACTTCTATATTTCTTGTAGATTGACTTAGGTACCCACTACCATAATTAAATTCATGTTTATAAAAACGATTACCTTTTTCGTAAATAAGAGCATAGAATTCATCTTTTTCAGGCGATATCAGTAACATATTTTCCTTCTTTTTAGTTTTAATATACGACTTTAATTTACCTGAGTTTTGTGATATTAAGTATAATTGATTCTTATTACTTAAGGATAATTTTACGGCAGATTTAGCATCTCCCTTTATAAAAAGACCGCTTTTTGAAGCAGATAAAGGGGTAAAGTTACCTTTGCCATCTCCCATTAATAATTGTCCTATTGATGCGTCGTATTGACCGGCTAGCACCTCAGTACTGTACATATTGCCAACTATAATAATATCCAAATTACCATCATAGTCTATGTCATCTGTAATCATTCCATAAATCGGAGCAAACTGGGCTTGTATAGGTAATGGTTTGTGTCTGAATTTACCATTTCCTAAATTTTCAATATAACTGCTTTTAAAATCAGTAGCTTTTAGTATATGGCTGTCTTTTAGTTCTTCTGGCAACAATGAGCTTTTAAAAGGAGTAGTGGCAAAAGATTCATAAGTTCGAAAGCGAGCTCGCATTCCATTTATTTGTTGGATAAGTACATCTCTGGAATATACTATCTGTTCTTTTCCTTCTCTATAACAACTAAGAATAGGGTCTATAGAACCATTTTTATCAAAATCTTTAGCATATAATGTGATAGGTTCTTCTGGACTGGCTTTTAGATTGCTATTGAGTCCTAAGTTGCCAGCGATATAATCCATATCACCATCTTTATCAAAATCTCCTGATACGATACTATTCCACCATCCAGAGGTATTTGTTAATCCTGTATTATCCGATATATCTATCAATTTTCCCTTCTGGTTTTTAAAGAATTTGATCTCCATAAATTCACCAGTAACGATTAGATCTATCCAGTTGTCATTATCAAAATCAGTCCATAAGGCGGTGCTAACCATGCCAATATTTAATTCATTGTCAAAAACCTCTTTTGTACTGTCAGTAAAAGCTCCTGCGTTATTGTTGAGTAAGCAGCTGGAGGGTGTTTGTGGATATTTTCCAGGGATTAGGCGGTTTCCAATAAATAGATCCATGTCACCGTCTTTATCATAATCCGCTGCAGTAATAACAGATCCACTTTGCCCTTGATTATAAGTAGCGTTTTGCGAGAAATTACCTAGACCATCATTTGTGTATAATAAGGTATTATAGCTTGTGTCTTTTTTGTTAGAAATACCGCCATATACCAGTATTAGGTCAAGATCATTGTCATTATCTGTATCTATCAAGAGGCTTCCCATGATATCATATTGACTTTTTATGTCTAATTTTTTTTCTATAAAACTATTTTCTTTTTGTTGAATAAAAAAACTTCCCTGCGCTCCAGTACCATTACCGATAAAAAAATCTTCTAAGGTATCTCCATTAATATCTCCCACCGCCATGCCAGGGCCTAGTTTGGAGCGCATTTGGAGTAATAAAGGTTCTCTTTTAAAATCAATGAAGTCATCTTCTGTATGTGTGTAATGAATAGCTGTAGAGTCTGGGATTGATGTAAAAAAAGGCGTTGTTGTAATGTGTTCTTTGTTTATCTCTATAGCATCTGCATATTTTAATGTTAGTATTTGGTTAGGTACTACATTATATAATAACTGCTGTTCTCCGTCGGGCCAGATTACTTTTAGCGTGTCTGTTTTTGAGCTTGTTCCCAGTCCAAAATGTAATATGTTTTCTACAGACGATAGATAGCCTCTTGTGGTTGAGAATATTTGTTGTTGCTTAGTAAATGCATCTTGTACAATTACCTTTGTTCCTTCTGGGTTAGGGTGACCAGATAATTTGATCCGTAAGTAGTTGTTATTACTAATTGTATCTTTTGTAATGGTATTAGTTTCATTTTTAAAAATAAAGGCGGTATCATCAATATTATTGACTACAATTTCTAAATCACCATCATTGTCTAAATCTGCGTATATAGCACCATTAGAATAGCTGGGTATATCTAAACCCCAATCTTTATTTACTTTTTTGAATTGTAAATCTTTGGTATTTTGGAACATATAATTGGAGAGTTTAATCTCTGGTAAGGTGTTCAGTTTTTCTAGTTTTCCCTTTCTTAATGCCTCACGGGTGCCTATTTGCGAAGATTCTCTACCGTAGTTAATAAAATCCAGATTGGTGACATCTCTTCTGTACCCATTGGTAATGTATATATCTTTCCATCCATCATTATCAAAGTCTGCAATTAATGGAGTCCAGCTCCAATCTGTATTGTAGATGCCAGATAGTTGACCAATCTCGCTAAAAGAACCATTACCATTATTAAGTTGTAAGGTGTTTCTAACAAATTGTGGTTGGTATCCATACTGTGTATTGATCAGGAATTTATCATAGCTAAAATATCCTACGGTTTGTTTTAAGCGTGTATTATTTTCAGGCAACATGTCCAATACAATAATATCAGATAATTTATCATTATTGATATCAGCTATATCCAGCCCCATTCCATTATAACTTTGGTGTTGTAGATAGGAGTCAATTTTATTGGTAAACGTTCCGTTTTTATTATTGATATATAAAATATCATTGGTGAGAAAATCATTAGAAATATAAATATCTAACCAGCTATCGTTGTTTAAATCACAAATAGAAACACCTAATCCAAATCCTTCTATTAAGATGCCGGCATCTGTAGAGACATTAGTAAAAGTGCCATCTCCATTATTTTTATATAATTTGTCAGTACTTTCTGCCTCTCCTTTTTGTTTCTTGGGGCGAGAGCGATTACGATTAAAATCTACCAAGGCATTGGTGAGTAAGTAGAGATCCTTGTGTCCATCTTTATTGTAATCAAAGAATATCGATTGTACACTATATCCGGTATCATCAATTCCATATTTTTTTGCTTGCTCAATAAAAGTGCCGTCACCATTATTAACAAAGAGTAGATTGGCTATATCTTCAGGTATCGTACCTCTGGGACCTCCACGACAGACATATATATCAGGCAATCCATCTTGATTAATATCTGTAATAGATACACCATTAGACCACCCAGTGGTCGAGGTTTTGGAGCGTACGGTTTGATCTTGAAAGGTTAAGTTTCCTTGATTGATATATAATTTATTAGAAACCTGATTTCCAGTAAAATATAAATCTAACAGACCATCTACATTAGCATCGAGTACTGCTATGCCTCCGCCATTAAACATATATTCAAAATCTAAAATATTAAGAGAATCACTAAAAGTCAGCTTGTTTTGAAAAGTAACACCACTTATAGCGGGATCTAGAAGTGTGAACGTTGTTTTTTTCTTTTCTTTTTGACAACTAGTTAGTAACACTACTGCTAATACTCTGAAGAGAAATCGAAATGATGATTGTATGTTTCGGAAGATTATCATGCAGTTTTTAAATTGATTTACTAAGTAGTATCCTCATAACTTTTTTCTCACACATGTTGATTCATTTGGTATTTAGCTATGTGACTTAAATTTTTCAAAACAATATAAAAGTTAACCAATAGTTTTGCAAAAATTTAGGACATAATTTTTACATTAAATAATTTAAAGTAAATGAATCGAATGAATATGAAAGTTTTACTTTAAGGTAATTATACTATTCCTGTTTAACTATTAATTCAATGAGCTTAATATTTACAGCACAAAAAACACCTTTACCTGACGAGGGATCAGATTAAAGGTGTTTTAAGAACATTACTAAACTAATTCAAACAAATTCTTATAAGCCCGGAATTTGAGTTAAAACTCCGCCGCTTTTATCTATTTCTCCTTGTGGTATTGGAAATAAGCCATTAGCAGTTTTTGTGTCCCATGTGTGGGTAGTTACTTCAGCTGGATCCTCTGTAGCATCAATAGCATCAAAAGTTTGTTGTGCAATTCCCCAACGAACCAAATCAAAATAACGATGTCCTTCAAAAAATAACTCTAATCCTCTTTCGTTACGTAAGGCTTCAGTTAGATCTGTAGCGGATAAGCCACTAGCAATAGGAGTGGCGCCAGGATAAGATCTTAAGCGAACTTCATTAATCAGATTTGTTGCTAAAATAGGGTCTCCTCCGGTTTCAATTAATGTTTCTGCATACATTAATATTAAATCTGCAAAACGAAATACGCGTTCATTATTGTAATCAACAGCACCATTGCTAGGTGCCATTTTAGGTACATTTTCACCTCTGTATTTCTTTATAAGTTTATCTGTCGTTCCCACCGTAGAGTCAATCCACTCTAATGTGAATGTGCCAAACGCTTCATAATAAGTATCACCAAGACTATATATGTTAGTGGATAATCTAGGGTCTTCATCAACATCTGATACTTCAAAATATTTAGGAGAAGGTTTATATCCTGCACCAAAAATACCAATGTCAGATTCTCTATTAAAGCCCTGAGTAGCTTTGAAATTTTCTACGTGAAAATCATCTAATACCCATCCATTATCATCGGAGTTACCTGCAAACTGAATTTCAAATATAGATTCGGTATTGTTTTCTTGGGATACATCAAAAACAGCATCATAGGTTGGCATTAAACTGTAAGGGCCATTATTATATACTTCTCGAAATTCTGGCAGTGCATTAATAAAATCTTTATTGTACAGATGAGTTTTACCTAAGTAGGATGCTGCAGCCCAAGCTGTTGCTCGTCCTAGATTGGCATCGTCCCATGATTCAGGTAAATTGTTCTTAGCAAAAGTAAAATCATCTATAATAGCATTTATAGTGGCTTCTGGAGTAGAATTTCCTACAACAAGATTGTTAATGTCTCTTGTGGTTTCCAGCATTAAAGGAGCATAACCTCCCCATAATTTATAACTCTGAAAATGAAACCATGCTCTTAAGTATTTTGCTTCTGCTTCATATAATATTTTTTCCTCAGCAGTTAGTTCATTTTCTGTATCTATTTTTTCTAAAATTAGATTGGCTCTATGAATCCCTGCATAAATAGTTACATAGATATATTGAAAAGAAGGATCTGTTGCTAGAAATCTAAATTTACTAAAATTTAGAAGATTAAAATTCCAGGAATATGTATTCACCATGTCTGAGGTTGTATAACATACCTTGAACCACTCATTGAAAGCAGGATAATTTTGTTCTGTAGTAGCAAAAAGATTTTGCATTGAGGAATAAGAAGCTAATGTTGCTCCTTTAAAATCAGTTTCTGTTTCAAAGAAGGCATCTTCTGTTACCGCATCTAATGGTTGCAGATCTAAGTCTGTACATTCTGAGGTTAAAGCTAATATCAAAACTAAAACCAGAATGAATTTTAATCTGAATATATTTATTTTTTTCATAGTAATTTAGTATTAGAATGTTATTCTTGTGCCAAATTGAAAAGTAATAGGTTGAGGTGTGGCATATCCATCGTCTATTCCTGTTGCTAAAGCATTTTCTCCTTTGATAAAACTTTGCGCTCGTGTTACTTCTGGATCTAATCCCGAATATCCGGTAATCAAAGCTAAGTTTTGTCCAGCCACATAAAAACGCACATTGGAAATGATGTCTTTAGTAGCACTTTTTAACCATTCTGAATCTAATGTATATCCTATCTGCACATTTTTTAATCGGGCATAAGATGCATTTTCTATCCATCGATCAGAGAAGCGATCATTATTATTTGCATTATTGAGATCAATTCTGGGGATATCATTACTTGTACCTTCTCCTGTCCATCTCCCTAGAACTGCAGTGCTTTTATTCGTAATTGAATTTAAACTTTCTAATTGTTGTTTTGTGTAATTATAAACGCTATTTCCTCCAACACCTTGTATAAAGATAGAGAAATCAAAATTCTTATATGATCCACCTAGTGTCAGTCCATAATAATGTGTTGGTATGGGGCTACCAATTCCTGTTCTATCATTTTCATCAATAACACCATCATTGTTAACGTCGACAAACCTGATATCTCCGGGTGCTCTGCCATCAGAATTAAATGCAAGATTATCAACTGGTGCATTAGCGAGTTCTTCCTCATTTTGATAAATCCCATCAGTAACATATCCAAAAAATTGACCTATAGGCTCTCCTTCTATAGTTCTACTCGTAGTTGTAGCTACGGCATCAGCAAATAAATCGTTGCCGTCTAGAGATTCTACATTGTTTTTCAAAGTAGAAAAATTTCCAGAAATGTTGTATGAAAAATCTCCAATCTTATCTTGATAATTAAAAGAAAGTTCTATACCCTTGTTAGATACTTCTCCGAGGTTAACATCTGTAGGAAAGGTAAAACCAGAGGTTGCAGGTAGTGGTATACTTACTAAGATATCTTTTGTGTTTTTCTCATAATACTCAGCCGTGAAGCTAAGTTTATTGTCAAATAAACCTAGGTCTAAACCTATATTACTTTGGTAACTCTCTTCCCATTTAAGATCCTCATTTGCAAACACTACTGAGGTAGGAGCTATAATTACATCTTGATTAGAACCTAGAACATATCCGGGTGTAAAAACTACTTGATTTGAGTAAGCAAAATTAGCTCCTGTAAATTGGTTTCCTACTATACCCCAGGAACCCCTTAACTTTAATTGATTAAATAATGTTTGACTCTCCATAAAGGGTTCATTGGCTAAATTCCAACCAACTGCTATCGATGGGAAATAATCAGTACGATTAACTGGGCTAAATCTGGTAGTTTCGTCTCGTCTTATGTTAAATGTTAATAAATATCTGTCGTCAAAAGAATAATTAAGTCTACCTAAAAATCCTCTTAATGCCCATGGATCAGTTTCTTCTCCAGCCGTCGTTGATGTAGCAGCGTCTACTAATCTAACATCTGTATTAATTAAATCTGAGCCTTGTGATCTTAATTTGGTATATTGAAAAAGTGTTTCTTCATGTCCAAGCAGCATAGAAATATTGTGTTTTCCTATTACTGTATTATACGTTAGAGTATTTGCTAAATTTGTAGTTAGTTCAATCGGACGTTCTTTTATTAATAAACTGATTTCAGTATTATTTGCGTCATTTTCTCCATAATTATACACATTTTGAAAAAATTCTCCTTCACCCGTAGTATAATCGATACCACCAGACGATTTAAAAATAAGTCCTTTTAATAGCTCAACCTGACCATATACATTACCAATAATTCTTCGGGTTTTTACTCTCGTTTCATTGAGATCAAGATCATTAAGTGCCAATAATTGTACAGGTTCATCAGTACCATTCGCTAGATCTCCTACGTTATCTGAATTCATTACCGCATATCCAAAAGGATCATTTGCATCAAAAATAGGAGCAAATGGTTGATTTAATGCAGATCTTAGGGTTGTGCTTCCTCCTGGTTCTGAAGCGACAAGTCTGTCTGTAAAACCTATATTTACAGATTCTCCAAATTTAAATAACTTCCCTACTTTAATATCTGATTTAGCACTAAAAGAATAACGTTCAAAATTTTGAGCAAGTGTAATTCCTTTTTGATCTAAATATCCTGCTGAAAGACTAAAATTACTTTTTTCATTACCTCCACTTACACTTAGATTATGACTTTTTGTTATACCAGTTCTGTTTATAGCATCTTGCCAATCATAAGTTGGGTCCCCTCTAAATTCGGTAAAGTCTATATTTGCTCTTCCTAATTCATCCATGACATCCAGATATTGTTCTGTATTTAATACATCATAGAATTTTCTTCTATGGGCAAAAGTGGTGTAGGTATCGTAATTGAATTGAGTTTTCTGTCCTCTCTTTCCTCTTTTTGTTGTAATAATAACAACGCCATTAGAAGCTCTTGATCCATAAATTGCACCAGCAGATGCATCTTTTAGTACAGATATAGATTCTATATCATTAGGATTCATAGAGGCTAAAGGATTACTTTCTGTGGCAGAGGAAGTATTTACTGTTTGATTTGATGTTTGTACCAGAGGGACTCCATCTACAACAAACAATGGTTGATTGTTTCCCGTAGTACCTACTCCACGAATTCTTACGTTAATAGGTGCAGCAGCATCACCACCTCGATTCGCAATAAAGACCCCTGCGGTCTGTCCGGAAAGAGATTGATCTAAAGAGACAACAGGTGTTCTTGTTACATCTTCTGCACTTATGGTTGTAATAGCACCTGTTAAATCTGCTCGTCGTTGTGTTCCGAAACCAATAACCACAACCTGATCTAGTGCAGCAGCACTTTCTATTAAGGTAACGTTAATGGTTTCCTGAGACCCTATCGCTATTTCATTATCATAAAATCCGATATATGAAAATATCAAAGCTGTAGCATCTTCTTTTACAGTGATCGAATATCCTCCATCAAAATCTGTAGAGGTTCCTGTATTAGTCCCTTTTACTAATATAGTAACCCCAGGCAAAGGCTGATCGTCTTCAGTTACAACGGTACCCGTAATCGTCTGTTGTGCGAACAATGATGTTGCACAGAATAGAGCAAGTGTAACTCCAATTAGTTGTTTAAAAATAGTGTTCCCCATTGGTTATATTAATTTAAGTTACTATTGAAATAAATTGACACTATATAAGTGTGTGTTATACAAAGTTATATAATATAATTTTCTTTCACAAAGTTATTTTTATATTTTTTATAACTTTCTTTATGTTTCGTAATAGTTATTTTTCTTATTTATATGTGTAATTGTTGTAATTTATTACGTGGTAACCTTCATAAATAGAGGGTTTTGCGTATAGTTGAAAATTAAGTGTAGTTAATTAAGATAGTGGTTTTATTTATCTAAATTTAAGTGAATAAAATTAAAATTTTAACATAATTATCATTCTATATAGTAATATCATTAATGGATTTATTATGTTTTTTAACAATTATATCTTCTTTTAATGATTAGTTGTCTTGTATTTGTTTATGATAAAAAATAAAAAGATTAAAAAAGATTTATTTTTAGATAAGAAAGGTTTTGTAAGTTTATTGTATTTTCATAGATTTGTGTCTGAAATAAAATTGTACCTATATATGAAGGTATGGTTTTATAAAATTTCCATTAAAATAAAAGATCATAAATAATGAATAAAAATCTTAGGATGCATGCGGAGAAGTCTAATCTTTCTTTATTAGATTACGTGCTTAAAAGAAACTCGGAGATTGCAAAAGAAACCGGTGTTAACAGAACTATTTTTGCAGCATGTCCTAATTCTATGGCTGTGATTAAAGCAGCATTGAATTCTGCTAAAAGGTGTAATGCTCCAATAAAGTTTGCCACGACACTTAATCAGGTTGACCTGGATGGGGGGTATACTGGACTTACGCAATATGAGTTTGTGAAGAAGGTAAAGCAGGAAGCAGCATCCATTAATTTACAATCACCAGTTATTATTGCAATAGATCACGGAGGTCCTTGGTTAAAAGATCAGCATCGTAAAGAAGGAATGAATTATGAGCAGACTATGCAAGCTGTTAAGGAATCTTTTGAAGCAGCTATAGCAGCAGGGTATGATCTCATTCATGTGGACCCAACAATAGATACCACCTTGCCTAAAGGAGAAATTATTAGTATAGAGGTTGTGGCTGCTAGAACAGTAGAGCTTATTAAACATTGCGAAGCCTACAGGGTTGCCAATGGATTTCCTAAAATAGCTTATGAAGTAGGAACAGAAGAGGTGCATGGTGGATTAGTTGATTTATCGGTATTTAAGTCATTTTTTGAATTATTGAAATCTGGACTTAAAAAAGAAGGACTTGAGGATGTTTGGCCTTGTTTTGTAGTCGGCAAAGTAGGCACAGATCTTCATACTACAGAGTTTGATGCAGGTGTTGCTAAACTTATTGTTGATATTTCTGCAGAATACGGAAGTGTGATCAAAGGACATTATTCTGATAATGTAACCAATCCCGAGGCTTATCCGGCATCTGGTATGGGAGGGGCTAATGTAGGACCAGAGTTCACAGAACGTGAGTATGAAGGTTTGATAGAGTTAGAGACAATAGAAACTCAATTATTTGAAGAAGGTAAAGTGCCTAAAAAGTCTGAGATTAAGCAAGAATTGTGGGATGCAGTGATCGCTTCTGGACGATGGGTAAAGTGGTTAGAAGATGATGAAAATGCAGATGATTTTTATGCCAATGACGCGGATAGACAGTTGTGGCTCATAAAAACAGGATGTAGATATATATGGCAGAACCCAGAAGTAATTGCCTCTAGAGTTGCATTATATGAGAATTTAGAAAATAATGGAGTGAAAGCAGAAGAAATATTACTTTCTCACATTGAAAAAGCAATGGATAAATATTTTTATAAATTTAATCTGGTAGATGTTAATGATTTATTGATTAAATAATGGGGTTGTAAGAAAGCTAAAAAAAATAAATTAATGAAAGAGTTTGATGTGCTAGTTGTTGGGGAGCTCAATGTGGATGTTATCTTAGATAATATTCAGGGTTTTCCCGAAATAGGGAAAGAGATCATAGCTGATGAGCTCACGATTACTTTAGGTAGCAGCTCTGCGATTTTTGCGAGTAACCTAAGTTCTCTAGGAAATAAAGTAGCCTTTGCAGGTAAAATAGGGAATGATAGTTTTGCTAAATTAGTAAAAGAATCATTACAGAATAAAAAGGTTGATACCACGCATGTGATCAGTTCACCTCAATATAGTACAGGGGTTACCATGGTAATGAATTATGATATGGATCGCGCTAATGTAACGTTTCCGGGAGCTATGGAGCATATGACGGTAGAGGAGGTGACTGATGCTATTTTAAATAAAGCAAAACACCTTCACGTAAGTTCTATTTTTTTACAAACAAGTCTTAAGAAAGATGTAGTACAGCTTTTTAAAAGAGCAAAAGATTTAGGACTTACAACTTCTATGGATCCTCAGTGGGATCCATCAGAGAATTGGGATTTGCAGCTTCAGGATTTGCTGCCTCATATTGATGTTTTTCTTCCTAATGCTACAGAATTTATTCATATAACCAAGAGTATGGATGTGAATTCAGGGATAGAGAAAATAAAATCATTTTGTAATACGATTGTGGTTAAAGATGGTGAAAATGGAGCTCATCTTTGGGAAAATAATGAGTTTAAGACAGCGCCTGCATTTTTGAATGAAGAAGTGGCAGATTGTATTGGAGCAGGGGATAGTTTTGATGCAGGATTTATTAGTGAGTATATTAAGGGTAAGGCATACGAACACTGTATGGAAGTAGGTAATATAACAGGTGCAATTAATACTACAGCATCCGGAGGTACGGCAGCATTCGAAAATTTTGAAACCATAAAAAGCATTGCTAAAAAAAGATTTTCATATCAATTTTAAATTATGAGATTACAAGAAAGATTAGCTAAGAATAAAAATGAAGGGAAAGCATTATTAGCCACCAATTTTTATAATTTTGAAACATTATCTGCGGTATTGAGAGCTGCAAAAAACACCAATTCGGATATTATTTTACAGGTGTCAGAAAGTTCTATAGATTATCTAGGAGTCAACGTAGCCAAAGATTTGGCTAAAAGTGCTTCAGAACAATATGGAGTAACTACCTGGTTACATATGGATCACGGTCAAGATGTTACCCTTGTTAAAAAGTGTATTGATGCAGGGTTTGATTCTGTAATGATAGACGCAAGCGAAAAACCGTTTGAAGAAAATGTAAAGATCACCAGTGAGATTGTAAAGTATGCAGAAAGTGCGAATGTCAATGTAGAAGCCGAACTAGGATATATTTCAAAATTGGGACAGGATCAGAAGATGGTTTATACACAACCCAAAGAAGCAAAACAATTTGTAGAGGCTACAGGAGTAAACGCTTTAGCGATTGCGGTGGGTTCTGCACATGGTTTCTATAAAGAAACACCAAAATTACAAATTGACCTGATACAGGAAATTAATGAGGTAACTCCAGCAGCCCTAGTACTACACGGTAGTTCAGGAATACCAGATGACCAATTACAAAAAGCTATTAAAAATGGTATTACTAAAATTAATCTGGCAACAGAGATTAAGAATATTTTCATGAAAAGCTTGCGAGAAGAGTTCGTGGCAACAGATGGAATTGATTTACGTGTGATTTTTCCTAAAGCTACGGCTAAAGCTACTTCTTTAGTAGAAGACAAGCTGAGAGCAATCAACCATAAAAATGTTCAGGATAAATTAAAGATGATCAACTTTATAAAGGTTCACAATTTTAGCTAACTATATGAAAACATATTTTATTACCATTTTTGTTGCATATGTACAGTTAGTAGTTGCACAGAACCCTATTTTACTTAAGGATTATGATCCGGTTTCTATTTATAAAAGCACAAAAACGAGTATAAAAAAAGCTAAATTTCCTATTATAGATATGCATTCTCATCCATACGCTATGTCAGAGATAGATATTGATGTTTGGGTAAAAACAATGGATAAAAAAGGGGTTCAGAAAACCATTATACTTACCTATCAAACAGGAAAAGCATTTGATAGTATTTATGCAATGTATGCTAAGTACCCCAATCGATTTGATATCTGGTGTGGTTTTGATTTTACAGGGTATGATCAAAAAGGATGGAGTAAAAAAGCAGTAAAAGAGCTGGAACGATGTTATAAAGTCGGTGCAAAAGGCGTAGGAGAATTAGGTGATAAAGGAGAAGGACTACTATATTGTAAGCCTACTCCTGCCTATGGGATGCATATAAATGATATCCGTATGAAGCCATTGATAAAAAAATGTGGTGAATTAAATATGCCTATTAATATTCACGTCGCAGAGCCTTATTGGATGTATTTACCGGCTGATGTACATAACGATGGGTTAATGAATGCAAAAACCTGGGGAATAGATACAACAAAAGCCAATATGCTATCTCATCAGGAATTGATCAATACATTAGAGCAAGCAGTAAAAGAAAATCCGAAAACTACCTTCATAGCATGTCATTTTGCTAATTGTAGTCACGATCTGAGTATTATTGGGAATCTTTTAGAAACTTACGATAATCTATATGCGGATATTTCTGCACGTTATGCAGAAACCGCTCCTGTGCCAAGGTACACTAAGGCATTTTACCAGAAATATCAACATAAATTATTATATGGAACAGATATGGGTATGAAATCGTCTATGTACGATGTAACGTTAAGAATTCTGGAAACTGAAGATGAACATTTCTACGAGAAAGAATTATTTAATTATCACTGGTCGTTATATGGATTAGGACTTGAGGATACGATACTAAAGAAAATATATCATGAAAATGCGAAAAAAATTATTGAATAAAAATACTAGTATTCAGTCAGCTTTACCTATCTGTATGTTCCTGATGGTGATTTTATGGGGTAGCTGCAGTTCAAAGCAAGAAGATGTTCAGACAAGTGTTCTCAAAATTGAACATGGAAATTTATTATACGAAGTGAATGATCAATTGCAAACAAGTTTTTCGGTATCACTTCCTGATACAAAGCCTGTGATGAGCGGTTTTCAGGCTTCTGAAAAAATAGAAATTAATCATAAGATAATCGAAGTATTTAATTTTAAAGGCGTTGAAGAAGAAAGCTTAACCGGTGTGCTTTCCGGAAAAAAGTGGAGCATAAAAGGAAGTTATACTGATAATGACATATCTATAGACAAAGAATTAATTTTAATTGCCTATGATGCATATCCTGATTTAATAACAACCAAAGTCATCTATACCAATGCTAAGGAGGATGAGGTGTACGTAGAAAAATGGATAAATAATGAATATAACATCCATTCTCAAGGAGATACACCACTTTTTTGGGCATTTCAGGGGAGTTCTACACAGAAGAGATCTGATTGGATCAAACCTTTAGAGCCTGGTTTTTATCAGAAAAATTTTATGGGAATGAATGATACTGATTATGGTGGAGGAATTCCTGTGACATCGGTTTGGCGAACAGATATTAATGTTGCGGTCGGACATTTAGCGTTAGTTCCAAAAATAGTAAGTCTTCCTACAGAAATCCTCTCTAAAGGCACTGATGTAAAGGTAGCGGTTGCTAAAGATTTTAAAGAAAGAACTGTTTTCAAAGGACGAGAAAATATAGAAACACTTGAGACCTTTCTATCAGTAACTAAAGGGGATTATTTTGCCAATTTAGAGCGGTATTCTAATTTGATGCAGGCTAAAGGTATTAAAATGGTACCACCAGAAGATGCAGCTTTTGAGTCTATCTGGTGTGCTTGGGGATATGAGCGTAAATTTACATTAGACGAGATCATTAAAACGTTACCTAAGGTTAAAGATCTTGGTATCAAGTGGGCGGTACTGGATGATGGTTTCCAGATTGCAGAAGGGGACTGGGATGCTCATCCAGAGAAGTTTCCAAAGGGTAATATAGAGATAAAGAATCTAGTAGATAAAATTCATGATCAGGGGTTGAAGGCAAAAATATGGTGGACACCACTTGCGGCTGACCCCCACAGTGATGCTCTGCAAAAAAATCCGGAAATGCGTATCAGACAACGAGATGATGCACCTCAGTTTATTACTTGGTGGGATGCTTATTACCTTTCCCCATCTAATCCCAAAACTATTGAACATACGAAGGAAATTATAGAGTTGTTTATGGGGGAATGGGGATTCGATGGGCTTAAAATGGATGGACAACATATGAATGCTGTTGGCGCTGATTATGGATTAGAAGATCCTGATAAAGCACCAGAAGCAGTGCCTGCCTTTTTTGACATGATTTATGAAGAAGCAAGAAAAATAAAACCTCACGCAGTAGTAGAGCATTGTCCCTGTGGTGCATGTATGTCGTATTTTAATATGGCATCTACAAATCAAGTGGTTTCTTCGGATCCATTATCCAGCTGGCAAATAAGACATAAAGGAAAAACATATAAAGCACTTATCCCTAAAACTGCTTATTATGGTGACCATGTAGAACTTAGTGACAACAAAAGTGATTTTGCCAGTTCTTTTGGGGTTGGAGCCGTTTTAGGAACAAAATTTACCTGGCCCAAAGACAATCAATATGCTTCTGAAAGCTTTTTATTGACTCCGGAAAAAGAAAAAATTTGGAAAAAATGGTTTTCCCTGTATGATGATAAAATGTTGTCTAAAGAACCTTATTTAGGCAGCTTATATGATATTGGGTATGATAAACCCGAAACACACGTAATTAAAAAGGAAGATGTATTGTATTTCTCATTCTATGCAAAGAAATGGAATAATAGTATTGAATTAAGAGGGCTTGATGCTAATACGGAATATATAGTTAAAGATTATTTTAACGAAATAGATTTAGGTAAAGTAACATCAAAGGATACAACTGCGACAATCAATGCAGTATTTGAAGATTTTCTTTTGTTGGAAGTTACTCCGGTTAAGAAGTAAATAGCTGATCTGCGGATAATCTAATGATTTGTGATTGATTACAGTAACTAAGATAAATTTACTTAATCAGCCGGTTGTGTTTATATAATCTAAAGGTATCGATCTTATCAGTGAGTTGTAACCACGATAAGTAATAATAATTAGCTATATTCATTAAATAAGTTAAAATCTTTCGTATTATTTCTTTTTGATAGTTTTTAACTTATTTTTTATTATATTTACTTGAATTTGATGATGGATTTACAGCTTGATTGTCAGTGCTTTTCTTTTTTGATGAAATGAAGTTGAGGAGAAAATCAAGAGTAAGGGCATTTTTTGTAAAACAATTTTTGAGATGAGTTTAGAGTCAAATTTGTGATGGTTTAGAAATTTATTATTTACACACACATATAAATTTAGTTTTTAAGGGATTACCTTTTCGATTTTGAACGTAAAATTGAAATAGTAATAGATTTTTTTTCATTTGAAATTAGTTAAGATGAGTACGAGAAGAAAGTTTTTACGAGATACATCGCTATTAGGTGCAGGGCTATTAGTTGCACCTCACATGACATACAGTTTCAGTCAAAATGATAAACTGAATGTAGGAATGATAGGAGTGGGGCTGAGAGGCACTCATCATTTAACTAATTTATTGCTACGCAAGGATGTTAATATTACCGCAGTATGTGATATAGATCAGAAACGTATTGATCTTACTTTAGATGCAATCGAAAAGGCTGGAGGTCAAAAGCCAAAGGTTTTTGGAAAAAATGAGCTCGATTATAAGAATTTATTAGAGTTAAAAGAAGTTGATGCTGTTATCATTTCTACTCCGTGGCTATGGCATACTCCTATGACAAAAGATGCGATGCTGGCTGGTAAGTATGCAGGAGTTGAAGTCTCTGCTGCCAATACTATAGAAGAATGCTGGGATTTAGTCAATACTCATGAGCAAACGGGAACACATATGATGATCTTGGAAAACGTGAATTATCGCAGAGATGTCATGGCAATTCTTAATATGGTCAGAAAAAATATCTTTGGGGAATTAGTACATTTTAGATGTGGATATCAGCACGATTTAAGAGAAGTAAAATTTAATAATGGGAAACAACCCTATGGTGGAGGTGTAGAATTTGGAGAAAAATCTACTTCTGAAGCGCAATGGAGAACATTGCATTCTGTAAAAAGAAATGGAGATGTATATCCTACTCATGGCATTGGACCTATTGCTGCCATGGCAAATATTAATAGAGGTAACCGTTTTGTATCTATGAGCAGTAATGCGAGTAAAGGTATCGGTCTTCATAATCATATTGTAAAAGGAGGAGGAGAAACACATCCTAATGCTAAGGTAAAATTTAAGCAAGGCGATGTGATTACTTCTATGATAGAAACCGCAAATGGAGAGACGATTATAGTCACTCACGATACAAATCTACCAAGGCCTTATTCCTTAGGATTTAGAGTGCAGGGAGCTAATGGACTTTGGGAGGTAGATGGTAATAGAATGTATATTGAAGGGAAATCAAACCCCCATGAGTGGGACGAAGCTACCAAGTGGTTAGAAGAGCATGATCATCCTTTATGGAAAAAATACGGAACCTATGCAGAAGGTGCGGGACATGGGGGCATGGATTTCTTTGTACTTCAAGCTTTTGTAGAATCAGCAAAACAAAAAATAGCACCTCCTATGGATGCATATGATGCTGCCGCCTGGAGCTCTATTACTCCATTGTCTGAAATTTCTATAGAAAAAAATGGTGATCCTCAGGATTTTCCTGATTTTACAAGAGGTAAATGGATCAATCGCGATCCTTATAACTGGATTAAAGACACTTTTTAATCATTGTTTTATCTTTAATTGAAGTTTCTGTTAAAAAATCGGGAAGAGTTGCCGGGATTTTAGTTTTCTTTAAAGTATTTTTGGTAACCAACGCAAAATGCTGAAGTATTGACTTGACAGAATCCTCATCATAAAGTTGTCAAATCAAAAGGGCACAAATAATATTTATATGGTATTTCTAAATACACTCGACTACACTTTAATTTTCGGACTTTTTGCAATTATTCTAATAGTGGGTGTATACACCTCAAGAAAAGCTGGTAAAAGCTCAGAAGAATATTTTTTATCTGGCAGAAATATGCCTTGGTGGTTGCTTGGTCTATCTATGGTTGCGACCACTTTCTCTACGGATACGCCTAATTTTGTAACTGGGATCGTTCGAGAAAAAGGAGTATCAGCAAATTGGGAATGGTGGGCTTTTTTGATTACCGGTCTGCTTACCGTATTTGTATATGCTAAACTTTGGAGAAAATCAGAAGTGGGAACCGATATGGAATTTTATGAATTGCGATATGGAGGGAAACCTGCACAATTTTTAAGAGGATTCAGGGCTGTTTATTTAGGGGTGATTTTTAATGTAATTGCGATGTCTGCGGTTACATTGGCCGCTATTAAGATCGGACAAGTAATGCTAGGGATTAGTCCCGAGATGATGGTAACCATCGCAGGAACTATAACAGTCGTTTTTAGCGCTATTGGAGGCTTTAAAGGGGTTGTTTATACTGATTTTATTTTGTTTTTTGTAGCTATGTCCGGAGCGATAGGAGCGGCTTATTTTTGTATTAGTTTACCAGAAGTAGGTGGCATGGATGGCTTAATGTCTCATAATAACGTGACTAATAAATTAAATATTTTACCAGACTTTTCTGATAGTGAAGCGATCATTACCTTGCTTATTATACCATTAGCTGTACAATGGTGGAGTTCTTGGTATCCGGGAGCAGAGCCAGGTGGGGGTGGTTATATAGCACAACGAATGTTAGCCGCAAAAAATGAAAACCATGCCATAGGAGCCACTTTCTTCTTTAATATCATGCACTATGCATTACGTCCATGGCCATGGATTTTGGTAGCATTAGCCTCTTTAATTGTTTTTCCGGATATAACCAGTATACAGGAAGCATTTCCTAATATTAGTGAAGATAAATTAGGACAGGATCTTGCATATTCTGCTATGCTAACTAAGTTGCCTAATGGTCTATTAGGGCTGGTTATGGCATCTCTGGCAGCTGCATACATTTCTACAATTTCAACACATCTTAATTGGGGTTCCTCATACATTGTGAATGACTTTTATAAGCAACAGGTAAATAAAAATGCATCAGAAAAGGAATTAGTAAATGTAGGACGAATTGCTACAGTAATATTAATGGTATGTAGTGCTTCCTTTTCATTGGTGTTAACAGATGCTACGCAAATATTTAAGATTATTTTGATGTTTGGGGCAGGAACTGGATTGATATTTATTTTGAGATGGTTTTGGTGGAGAATTAACGCATGGAGTGAAATTACTGCGATGTTTAGTTCTGGTATTATTTCAATACTTTTTAGCTTTACTTCTGTAGGGACGTATTTTTTTGATCATACAGATACAGTGACCGGAAATCTGGTTTCAGGAGTATTACCGGCTTGGTCTAAGTTTCCAATTGTAGTTCTGATTACTACTGTTGTTTGGTTAGTCGCTACTTTTGTAACAAAAAGGGAGAAGAAAGAGGTTTTATTTAAATTTTATAAGAAAATTCAACCAGGAGGTCCGGGATGGAATAAAGTTATAGAAGAAGCTAAAGAAGAAAATCAACATATAGTTACTGATACTGCAAAATGGAGTGTGCCTAATGGAATTATAGCCATGCTATTAGGATGTTTGTTTATCTATGGATGCATGTTTGCAACAGGGTATTGGATTTATGGATACTATGATAAAGCAATTCCTATTACAGTTATGACCATAGTCGCAGGAGGTCTGTTGATAAAGCTTTGGTCTAAAATTAAAGTAAATGTACTATAGGTTTTTGATAGTATAATCAATTGATGTGCTATAGGAATTAAAAGTTAGACTAAAAATGCTTACTCATTACTTTTTGTAAAATAGAAGTCGCCGTATAAAACTATAATTTAGCAAGCTTATCTTTTGTGGTAGACAGTGATTATGCTATAACTTATAAGTATTTAAAGCGTTATCGTGGTATATTTTTTTGATCACATGATCCGGTAATCCTAGACCTTTAAATTGTCCTGTAACTTTAGGTGCAGCCATATGATTGTTTTTTGTAAAAAACTCCCAATGCATCTTATAGCGTCCATCCATATAGTGAAGAAGTTCTTCATCTGTTAAACTGTTATCATCTATCACATCCGAACCATAAATAATTCTATCTTGATATTTGATAAAGAAATCATACACTTTTTGCCAATTTGTGACCGCCTGATGCTGAACATGGCATATTCTTTCTGCAAGGTCTACCATAGCATTAGGATACGTATCCAAGAATAATGCCACTTCGTTAGTTTCCCATTCCTGACTAGAAAGGTGTAATCCCACAAAATTAAGCGTTGGGTGTTTTGATAATACGTTGTTTCTTGCGTTAAGATGATCCTGATAATCCGGATATTCCGGATGCAGGAACATATGATATTCCGGATGTGAAGCAAAATATTTTCTGTCTTGATCCACCGTCATTTCATCTAGTGGTAGCCAACAGTTTTTAGGTTCTCCAATATGACCAAGTAAAACCAGGTTGTTTTCTGCTATAAAATTAAATATTGGATCAAAAGAAGGGTGGTCTATTTTTATATAAGTGCCTTGATTATCCTTAAGACTCATTCCTATATTTTTCCATACTTTGATACCTAAGGCACCTTTATCAATTGATTTTTTAATGCGATCTATACTATTTTTTAACCATGTTTCAGAATTCCACTGATCACAAGAAAAAGTAGTGATATAATCCAGATGATCCTGGTATTCTTTTTTTAATGCTAATATTGCATTTTCTTGATCATCTATAGAAGGAAAAAACGGAATATCTGTATTAATTGATAAAAAACGGATATTATTTTTTTTTCCATAGGATAGTAAAGGAGTCCTTATGGTATTAAAATGAACATGTGCATCAATTTTTGGTATATTCCAATCTATGGACATAATATTGGTTTTAGTATATTAATGATGAATCAAATATATGAAATAATAATATTACGAAAGTTATATTGTTAAATAAACAATGTTGTGAAATTTATTTTTGAATGTAAATAAAATCAGAAAGTGACAATAACGTAACTACATATCAATTTACACACACTTTTATGATGTCTCTTAGACAATAGATGAAACTTCTTAATTTTCCTTTTTCATTTCTTACTATTGCTCTCCATGCTTTTTAGTAGTTGTTCTAATAGCGACGATAGTAATTCTAATTGTTCTTCTCATAATCCTTTAGAACATTTGGATTGGTGAAAAGAAAAATTAGCAGAAATTGAAAATAATTCTAGTACAGAATTTATAAAGTATGAATATATCAAACAGGCAGATTACGAAGTAGTCTGTATATTTATTATAATAATTGTGATCCGGTAATAAATGTAAAGCCAGATGATGAATCAGAGCAAGCCTTAGCTAATCGATTTATCTGTACATTTTTATTTTTTTTATTTATAAAAATCCAAGACTACTGCAAAAAGTAAATAACCCTTTTGATCTGACACTGAACTTTGCTGTGATTTTATATGATTTTACCAGCTTTTTTATCTTTCTCCAACCCAATGAGGATAAAGAGGAGCTTGTTTTGAAACTGTATTTAAATCATTCATTTGTTGTGCAGATAATTTCCATTCAACTGAATTTAAATTTTCTATAAGTTGTTTTTCGTTTCTAGCTCCAATTACAATATTTGAAACTGTTTTATTTTGAGCTAACCAATTGATAGCAATTTGCGGAATACTTTTTCCTGTTTTATGTGAAATATTATCTAATACATCTACTACATCATATAAAAATTCATTTTGAACAGGAGGTGAGCCAATATCCCCACCAGATTTTATTCTTCCTTCTAAAATGTGTTGATTTCTTCTAATTTTACCAGTTAATCTTCCCCAACCTAAAGGACTCCAAACCATCAATCCCATTTCTTGATCTTCTATAAGAGGCATTAATTCTTGTTCATAATCACGACCAATAAGTGAATAGTAACCTTGATAAATCACATATTTTTCTAAGCTATGTCGTTCTGAAATAGATAATGATTTCATTAATTGCCAAGAAGCAAAATTTGAACACCCAATATATCTTACTTTTCCACTTGAAACTAAAGTATTTAATGTTCTTAATGTTTCTTCTATAGATGTGTTTACATCAAAACCGTGTATAAAGTAAATGTCTACATAATCTGTGTTTAAACGTTTTAGACTATCTTCACAAGCTTGAATTATGTGGGAACGAGAAGAACCTTTGTCATTTATTCCACTTCCCATTTCAAACGAGCCTTTGGTTGAAATAATTGTTTTTTCTCTTTTTCCTTTAATAGACTTTCCTAAAATTTCTTCGGATGCTCCTCGAGAATAAACATTAGCTGTATCAAAAAAATTGACTCCTCTCTCTATACATATATCTATTAACCTTGATGCTTCTTTTACATCTGTCTGACCCCAGCGTTGAAAGAATTCGTTTGTACCTCCAAACGTTCCTGTACCTAAGCTTAATAATGGCACTTTTAATCCTGATTTTCCTAAATTTCGATATTCCATTTATCATTAGTATTTAATACAGCTAATTTGGAATAAAAAAAGGAAGGGTTAAAAGATAAACCTCACAAATAAATTGTGATAAAAGTCACACTAATTAATGATGAGCCTACTTAATGTTTCTCTCGAAACTCCGAGATATGAAGCAATCATTGTCTTTGGGATTCGTTGAATTAGAGATGGGTATTGTTTGAGCAAATCTTCGTAACGGTTTTTAGCATTATTACTTATCAAACATAAAATTCTTCTTTGTAATAGGATATGTTCTTTTGTCGTTTTTTTTCTAAAGAAGGATTCCATTTTATGCAAACTATTACACAATTTTTCTTTGTTCTCCAATGTAATAAATAAACTATTTCCATCCTCTAGACATTGAATGTTTAATGTCGCTATTGTTTGATTGTTATATGCTTGAGGGTCTGTTATCCAGGAGTTTTCTGTTGCGAATTGTAAAATATGTTCTTTGTTTTCTTCATCTCTATGTGAAGCTTTTAAAAGTCCATTAAGTATAAAAAAATCATTATTTACATAATCTCCTTCTTGTATAAGGAATTGGTGTTTCAAAAATTTTTTGAGACTAAAATGAGATAGAACAAACTCAAACTCTTCATCTGTCAATGAGATGATTTTCTCTATATGTTCTCTAAGTATTTCACTCATTAATGGTTAGGTGATTTTAGCCGAATATTCGTTAAGGGACAAGGTTTGCACAAGCTAAAGATTAAGATCACTAAATTAATTTTTAGCCTTATCGATGCATGCTATCCAGAATTTCCATTACTTCTACTTTCTTCCTGACAGACACGGGTACATTTTCACCATTTTTTAGCATTAGATATCCACCGTCAGCTTTGATAAAAGCACTAATGCATTGTAGGTTGACAAGGTGACTCTGATGTACGCGTAGAAACTGATAATTTTTTAGCATATCAGCAAAGTATTTTAAAGTTTTTGTAACAAAAATCTTTTCACCGTCATGCAGATAAAAAATTGTATTATTACTATCAGATTCGCATCGTACAATGTTATCAAGATTGACAATAATAATTTTGTCTAAGGTATGTAGTGATATTTTATCTGGTTTTTGCTCAGGAGCAGATAGGGTGTCCTTGAGAATACTTAATCGTTCTCTATTAGGTTGTATCTGTTCTTTTGCTTTAGAAATGGCTTGTGCTAATTCTTCATTCGAGTATGGTTTTAAAACATAGTCGATAGCGGCAAACTTAAATGCTCTGATAGCGTATTCATCACTAGCCGTTACAAAAATAATTTTAGATCTTAGTTCTGGTAATATCTCCAAAACGTCAAAACCTGTGCCATCTCCAAGCATAATATCCAGAAATAAGATATCGGGTTCATTATTTCGTATTGCTTTTGCAGCTTCCACTACACTACGTGCAGTATCAACAATTTGTATTTCGGAATGATTGGTTTCCAGGTCACTTTTCAATAACTGAAGCGCATCTGGCATATCTTCTACTATAATGGCTGTTAACATAGGTGTGTATCAATAATCAGTTTGTAATGGAATCCTAAAAGTAATCTGCGTTCCTGCCACAGATGAATCTGGATTGATCAATTCTTCTATTTGTAAAGCGTCTTTTCCCGAAATAGATTCTAATCTTTCGGTAGTTACAGTCAGTGCCATAGATTGATGATCAGTTTTAATTTTTTCTTTCTGGGATTGAAAAATCCCCAATCCGTTATCTAATATCTTACAATGTAAGAATTCTTCGCTAGTATTAAACGCTACTTTTAAAATTCCGTCTCTATTTCCTTTTAAAATGCCATGCCTGATTGCATTTTCTACAAAAGGCTGGATAAGCATAGGCGGTATGAGAACCTCTTCAGGATCATATTCTGAATCTACAACAATATCATATTCAAAGCATTTATTTGCCATTAACTTTTCTACTTCCACATAGTTTTTCAATGTTTTCATTTCCTGATGTAATGTAATATTGTCTTTTCTGGAATTATATAATATTTCTCTAAGTAAAGTAGCAAAAGTATTGATGGTAGTATTCATTTTATCAGGATTACTGGTTCCCATTGCTTTGATACCATTTAGAACATTAAAAATAAAGTGTGGATTCATTTGCAGACGCAACGCTTTTTGTTCTAGAGATAAGAGGTGATTTTGCATCTGGAGACGCTCCCGTTCTTCTTCATTCTTTAGTTTTACTTTTCTAATATATGAAAAGGCAATAGCAGTGATTAATAATATAATAAGCAGTATTATTAATAATTGAAACCATATTTTCATGTAAATAGGACTATCAATAAATAATCGAAAAGTAATAGGGTCACTCTCATCCCACCGATAATTTCTGGATTGGGCAGAAAAAGAATGATTACCATATGCTAAACCGGCTAAATTTTGTTTATTTTCTGATGACCACGGACTCCAGGCAGTTTTGTTTAATCGATAACGATATTCAATATCATTAGGGTGATCGAGATCAATTGTTTTGTAACTAAAAGAGATTTCTGTTTGTTCAGGGGCTAAGGGAAGTACATTTTGATTTTCAGCCCAAATATTAGGGTTTATAGAGTCTAGGCTTTGATAAGCAATCTCGACATTTTCAAATTGTATTTTTGGTTTTACTTCAATTTTTTTGATTTCACCCGGTTTATATGTCGTCAATCCATAAATTGCACCAAACCATAAATTACCTTTTTTATCTTTAGTGATAGCATTAAGACAGGTTTCTATACCTAAAAAGCCATCATTCCTACCATAGTGAAATACATCTACAATCTGATTAAGAAGATTGATTTTAATTTTGTCAACACCACGTTCTGTTCCTACCCATAAATGTTCTGTGTTATCAAAGATCATTTGATAGATATTGTTAGAATACAATTTCTTCTCACCTTTTAATTTTTTAAAAGAAAGATCTTTACCTAGTTCTGACCACCATATACCTTTACCAGCAGTTCCTATATATAATTTTTTATTTTTAAAGATGAGCGTGTTAATAGCAACCTTCTGATTCAGGATATTAGGGAGATGAGTTACTTTATTCTTTCTTATATAGCCAATATCCCCATTTTGAGTGGCATACCATAAAGTGCCTCTGGGACCAGGTTTCATGTCACTGATATCTAAATCCTGAATACCATTTTTTTTATTGAATTTTTTTATTTTTTCAGGCTTGTTCTTTTTGTAGTCATAAGTAAAACGATTAATCCCGGATGAATAAGAAGCAACCCAGACGGTATCCTTATGGACATAGAGAGATCGAATCCAGTCAGAAACCAAACCATCTTTTTTATTTATAATATAATTTTTCAAAACAGTTTTAGTGGTTGACTTCTTTTTTGGTTTGTCTGGATTAGTGCTGTCTACAACAATAGTATCTTTTAATTTAATTTGTTGATAAAGCACTCCTTTTCCTTCTGTTCCTGCCCAAATATTTCCTCTTTTGTCACTTGTGATAGTTCTTATTTTAACATCAGCAATTCTTCTGTCCTGACGAATTTTCTGAATCCCATTAGCATCTATTTTTACAAGACCCGCTTCAGAATTAGAAGCCCAAATCTGATTATTAAGTGCGTGTACGGCATATACCCGATCTCCTTTTAGCCCGGTATCCTGATCATAGTGAGTAAAATTATTTTGAAAATATTTATAAAATCCACCTCCAGATGTAGCGATCCATATATTGGATTGACGATCAGTAAAGGTCTTTTTAATATGTGATACTGTTAAGCCATTTTTTTGATTGATTTTCTGCTTTAAGGTATACTTTTTTGGATTTAATATGTAGATTCCTTCATTAATTGTAGAAAACCATAGATGTTCATTATTCACAGAGATACTATTAACACTTTGTGGTCTTTTTATCCAATTATTACCGTAACTTTTGGCATTCGTATTCAGTACTAAAATGCCCTTATTTGCTGCCGCGGCAAAAATCTTTTCTTTGTAATAAAATGCTGCAGTAAAACTATAGGCGCTATGTCGTTCTTCTATAGTAGCATCTTTATGTAATTTATTTAATTTCCAAAGTCCGTTATTAGTAGCAACCCAGAATAATTTACCATCATATGCAATATCTCTGATGATACTAGAATTAATTTTAGAATCCAGTATTATCTTCTTTAATCCAGTATCCGGTTCATATATGTGAATTCCCAGATTTGTTGCGAGATACGTTTTGTTGTCTTGTCTAAAGATTTTGTTGATTTGTATGCCCTCTATATTATAGAATTTTTTTTTAGTTTTAATAGAGAGACCTCTTTTTGTGCCAATAAAGAGACTGTCGTTGGCAAAGGATAAGGAGTGTATGTAATTAGATAATAGTCCATCCTCTTCATTCCAAATATTAAATTCTTCTCCATTAAACCGGCAAAGTCCTCCTCCATTAGTTCCAAGCCATAAATATCCAATATCATCCTGAATGAGATCATATACCTGAGATTGAGGAAGACCATCTTCCAGAGTGTATCCTCTAAGTCCGTTTTTTTGTGCAGATAATGAATGGATAGAAATCCAAATGACTGCAATTAATGAAAAGTAGGTAAAACGGATTGAAGTCATGAAAAAGATACTGGTTTGAAAACAAATATAATCAAACTGATTTTCTGATTAGTTAAACTTATAAAATAGTTGTTGGAAATGAGAGGAATTAAGCTGATGATCTCCATGAATTATTATTATAGGTATTAAAAATGAATTTTTTAATACCTGTAGGTCTCGTGGTTAGTTTGCTATTAAATTAGATTGTATCAAGTGAATAGAAAAATGAAGCTATTAACCATACACAAGCAGGCATTTTTTTTGGGAAAAACAATTGGGAATAATTGTGTATGCCTGCTGTATATATTGGTTTATTTTATAAGAAAATAGTGCAGCTTAGGATGAGCATAAAAAAGAACAAAATAACACAGTATGATAAAATGATGCCATAATACAAATCAATTGTTCTTACCTTCTTTTTAGTATCCGGTAAGTGCAGTACTTTTTGAAGAATCGATTTTATCATTATTCAAAATAAAGCTTTGTTGTAAACTCACATATTTAATCTCAGTAGACTCCGAGTATAGCGTTTCTGTTTGGACAATTTTATTTTTAATACCAAATAATTGATTAGGAAACGTATATTGAGAATCGGTATCAGAATTTTCACAATATATATTTGTTAATTCAGGAAGGGAGATAAGCTTTTTTTGATCTGTAACCATAAAATAATAGGTAACTACCTCAGCACAACAGGTTACAGATTCAATATCCATCTTGATCACCTCAGAGATCCCTGCCAGACCGGGATTCTCCAAGGTGGTGATAAAGATGTCCTCAAAAGGTTCTGAATCGTTAATAGCAATCGTAGTTAGCTTCTCTGGAAGTCCCCCCGAACGAACCAAATTGACTAAATACGTAGGTGATTGCAAACCATTTTCTTTAATGTCAATGGTAGTTGCATACATTTCAGTTTTTTCAAAACTCTGAGCTTTCATAAACTGAAATCCTATTAACAAAACGAAAAAAATTATGATATTCTTCATAATTATATATTTTGAGGTTAATTATTTTTAGTAAAATTAACAACTTGATAGGGTATGATTAAGATGTTTTTAGTATTCGTGATCATCCGTGTAGAATTCGTTATGTAAGATTTATTGTATTTTTAAAAGAAGGCTTATTCTTACAAATACTAGCTGAGAGGATACGTTTTTCATTTCTGATTATGAATTTGAAAGAGGGGATTTATCTTCTTTTTATAGTTTCTTTATCAGGTAAATATGCAGATATGAAAATATGGCATACCATGTAAGTTGGATTGTTGATACTTTTAGGTATTTTAGGTTTTTATTATAATTTAATTAAACCATAATGATAATCCATCTGTATATAATATGATGCTCTTATTAGAAACAATAGAAAAAGCAATAGCTGCATTTAGTTCGAGGATCGATTGGGTTACACTTATTTTATTGATTGGGGGTGGTTTGTTTTTTTTAATTCATTCACGATTTACTCCGTTCTTATATTTTAGACATGCCATTAGAATTCTTAGTGGAACTTATGATAAGGATAAGGTTCCTGGTCAGTTAAGTCATTTTCAGGCATTATCCTCTGCTATTGCGGCAACAGTAGGAATGGGTAATATCAGCGGGGTAGCAATAGCACTTGTTGTTGGAGGGCCTGGAGCTATATTTTGGATGTGGATTAGTGCATTGATTGGGATGGCAACTAAGTTTTATACATGTTCATTAGCAGTAATGTATCGATCCCAATCTGAAAAAGGTACGGTCCAGAGCGGACCTATGTATACTATTACTAATGGTTTAGGTAAAAAATGGAAACCCTTGGCTATTTTCTTTGCTTTGGCGGGTCTTATAGGAACATTACCGGCTTTTACGGCGAATCAACTAACCCAAACGTTAGTAGATGTTATGCATTTTAAGGATAGTGATAAGATGTATATCGGTATTGTACTCGCTATAATAACTTCTTTTGTAATTCTTGGAGGTATTAAAAGAATAGGGCTGGTAGCAAGCAAACTAGTTCCTTTTATGGTGGTATTATATTTTATAATAGTACTTACAATTCTGGTTTTACAGATAGATAAAGTTCCTGCCATTTTTATGATGATTTTTTCTGATGCCTTCTCTGGGGATGCAGCAGCGGGTGGAGCCTTAGGATACTTAATTAAAACAGGAGTCAAACGAGCTGCTTTCTCTAACGAAGCAGGTATAGGTACCGCTCCCATGATGCATGGAACTGCAAAAACAAATGAACCTATACGAGAAGGATTAGTAGCGATGCTGGGCCCGGCCATTGATACCTTGTTAGTTTGTACATTAACCGCATTAGCTATTCTGTCTACAGGAGTAGTACAAAATTCTGATAAAACCGGGATATCACTTACACTAGAAGCTTTTAATTCAGTATTGCCTTATGGTATAGGGGATGTAGTTGTAGTCATTATGGTATTAATTTTTGCATTTTCTACTTTGTTTTCCTACTCATATTATGGAGTCATTTGTTTAGGTTTTTTAACTAAACCAGCCTATGGGAAGTATTATAATTATTTCTACATCGGCTCTATAATTGTAGCAGCAATGGTCAAAATAGAATTCGTATTAAATCTTATCGATAGTGCATTTGCTTTAATGGCGATACCAACCATGCTTTCTGGGGTGTTACTTTCAGGAAAGGTACATAGTAGCGCTAAAACTTACTTTGAACAATATCATAAAAATAAGATGAGCTAAAAAGTTAAGTTACTTTTCTTAACTCCAAATTTTAGTCTTGGATAGGATAATAGTTTATTTATAAACGAGTTTGTCAAATACGTAGTATGAAAAAGAACAATTTACATCAAAATAGATAGGATGTAGAATATTGGCTACCTTTGGGGCTAAAATTAAAAACGATGACACATAGAGCTGGTTTTGTTAACATAATTGGAAATCCTAATGTAGGAAAATCAACATTGATGAATGCTTTTGTAGGAGAAAAATTATCTATCATTACTTCAAAGGCACAAACGACGAGGCATAGAATATTAGGGATTGTTAATGGTGATGATTTTCAAGTGATCTTATCTGATACTCCTGGGATTATAAAACCAGCATACGAATTGCAGGAATCTATGATGGGGTTTGTGCAGTCAGCTTTTGAAGATGCAGATATATTAATATATATGGTAGAAATTGGAGAGAAAGAACTAAAAGACGATGCTTTCTTTGCTAAAATTACAAATGCGAAAATTCCTGTGTTTTTGTTATTAAATAAAATTGATCAATCTAATCAAGAACAACTTGAAGAGCAAGTTCAGTTTTGGGCAGAAAAAGTACCTAATGCAGAAATATATCCCATTTCTGCATTAGAAGGATTTAATGTCCGGGTTGTATTTGATAGAATTGTTGAGTTGTTGCCAATATCACCTGCTTTTTATCCTAAAGACCAATTAACCGATAAACCAGAACGGTTTTTTGTAAATGAAGCAATCCGTGAAAAAATATTAGTACACTATAAAAAAGAAATTCCATACGCAGTAGAAGTAGAAACGGAGGAGTTTACTGAAGATGAGAATATTATCAGAATTCGATCTGTTATTATGGTAGAACGGGATTCTCAAAAAGGAATTATTATTGGTCATAAAGGATCCGCACTTAAAAGAGTAGGAATGGAAGCTCGCAAAACACTTGAAAAGTTTTTTGGGAAACAAATTCATATAGAATTATATGTAAAAGTTAATAAAAACTGGAGGAGCAATGAGCGCCAACTAAAACGATTTGGATACAATAAATAGTAATCATTATACTACTTTTTTGGTTTGTTAATTCGTAAAAGGTGTATTTCAAAGTCAAAAATAGGCTCTTTAACGTTTTTGTTAATTTTGGTATAGCTACTTTCATATCAATAAATTAAATTTGTAATCCAAATCTTTATAAACCAATTACATATGATGTAAAGTTTTACTTTCTCTCCACAACCATTTTTTAATAAAGGCTTAAGTTAAAATATAAATGTACCAGAATAGAAGTTAAATGTAAAAGTTTGATTAGCATTCAGTACTACTTTGAAGTGATCGTTTATTAAATTAAAATTCAGAATAATTGATTAATCAATATTAAAAATTGAATCTTAGATTCAGCTCTAAACCCAAACAAACTATGTTTAAAACTACTACTAAAACTATGATTTTAACCCAAAAACCAGATAGGCAGAATGTCTTATCCATTGCTTTTGGATGTGCCCTGATACTTCTATTTTTAATTACATCAGGGTTCAATACTGTTGATGAAGAGAGTAATGATTCAGCAACAATAGATCCAACATGCGAAAACCCGCTTGCAGATGCACTGGGATACAATGCATTTGTACGTTATGCAGCTTATCTTGGCGGCGGAGACACAGAAGGGCCTATTGCCTTAGGTGGAGACTTAACAATGAATGGTATTATTACTGTTGCAGCACAAACACCAGGAATCAATTTTTTTAATGGAGACGATAAAGCTTCTTCATTAGTAGTTAATGGTAAGGTTCAGTATGTGTCAGGACAAGGAATACAATTGAACCAAGGATATGCCAAAATCGGAAATCTCAATGGCTCCTCTATTTTCGATAAAGATCTTAATAACGCCTCAGTAAATACAAGAGCAACTGCTGGTGGTTACGGCGATATGCCAAGAATTCAGGTGCATACGCAACAAGATGCTGATTCGGTCGCTCAAGGTGATTTAATAGATTTTGAGGCTGCTTTTGCTGGATTCAATGCGCTTTCTTTAGCATATAGTTCTCTTGCACCCAATGTAGTATTATCTGATGATTATAAAGTCACTCTCATACAAAATGAAATCAATGTATTAAATGTAACAGGTGCAGAACTTAAGAGTTTACCATATGTAACCTTTACCAATACACCCAGTAAAGAAACTCCATTAGTTATTAATGTTGATGCTTCCGGAGATTTAGAATGGGATATATTCAATATAGCAGGTATTGGAGATCAACAAGGGTCTTTTATTATCTGGAACTTTTTTAATTCTTCAAGTATTACACTTACGGGTGGAGGAACAATTATAGGAGCTGTTTTAGCGCCAGCTGCAGATGTAATAAAAGATTCTTCTGGTAATATTAATGGTCAGGTGATAGCCGCCAATTACTTTCATAATGAAGGGGAGCTACATCAACATGTTTTTGATTCTTGTATAGATATAGAAGAAGGAAAATGTGAGCTGGCTGTAGATGCTGGAGATGATGTAGAATTTTGTGGAGAAGGAGAAGCGACACTAACTGCAACAGTTTCCGGAGCTTCAGAATGTGTTGATTGTCTGGGAGTGTATGGAGTAGAAAACACAGATTTCTGTACTCAGAATAAGCAATACGTGATGTGGTTTGAAGGAGGAAGGTTTTTCTCCAATATAGATCTGGAGTGGACTGAACTTACCAATGGTTCTGCTACTTTAATCGGAACGGTATATGATGCTGCTAATCCACAGGATACGTATGAAGTAAATGCATTGTTTACAGGAAAAACTATAAACGCTCCAGTAGATAGTCCTAAAGAACATTCTTGTAATGATGAAGCTACAAATGATTGGGTATATTATACAGGTTTATCTGGTAGTGTAACAGCTACTGATGGTTCGTGGTCAGTAAATGTTTCCAGAAGAGGTCCTGCTTTTCAAATAGGTAACGGAGCTAATGTTTCTGAAAAAGAGACAGGAAAATATGGTGCTTGTGGTTGGTTTGACGCAACTGGGAGCGATACTATTGTTGGTGATTTTAACTTTAACCCTGGAGCGTGTGTTTCTACAACTTCTACTACAGAGGTATCTTATCTTTGGTCTACAGGAGAAACGACTCCTTCAATTACAGTAACTGAAGAAGGGATGTATACTGTGACAGTTACTGATTGTGAATCTTGTGAAGCAACAGATACGGTAGAAGTCATACTTAATGATGCTGCAAATGTAGATGCTGGTGATGATCAGGCTATTTGTTTAGGAGAAGAAGTAACACTTACAGCACAGGTAGATAATGAAGAAGGATGTGTAGATTGTACAGAATACCAGGTAGAAGGGACAGATTATTGTTCTGGAAATCATGACTTTGTTATTTGGTTGACAAATCAGGACAGGACTGATAAAAGATGGTATTCTAATGTGGATTTGGTTTGGGAAGAATTTGAGAACGGAACAGCAAAACTTACAGGTACTGTTTTAGATTATACCGTGACAAATGAAACGTATGAAGTAGATGTTACGTATTCAGGAAAAACGACAACTCCACCTACAGATAGTCCTAAGACTCACAACTGTAATGATGAAGATACTACAGGATGGACATATTACCCTGAGATGAGTGGAACAATTACTAAAACTGATGGATCCGAAGTGATGGAAATTACCAGGAGAGGAGAAGCATTTCAAGTAGGAAATGGTGCTAATGTGTTTGAAACCGCAGTAGGTAAAAATGGTGCTTCTGGATGGTTGAACGTAACTGATAATTATTTTGCTTATGGAGATATTAATATCAACTTTGGTGATTGTATTGATCAGGATGCTAAAAGCATTGAGTATTTATGGTCAACAGGAGAAACTACTCAGAGTATTACCGTATCACCAACACAAGAGACCGTTTATACAGTTACCGCTACTAACTGTGTAGGTTGCGTAGATGAAGATTCTGTAACGGTATCTGTAAATACAGCATCTGCAGATGCTGGTGATGATCAAACCATAACTGCTGGTGAAGTGGTAGTACTTACAGCAACTGGTGGAACATCATTCGAGTGGTCAACGGGAGAAACTACCGCAAGTATTGAAGTCTCTCCAACAGAAACGACAACATATTCAGTACAGGTTTCTGATAATGGGTGTCAAGCTACAGATGATGTTACCGTTTTTGTAGAAGGTTGTACTACATCAGTGGATGCTGGAGTCGACCAAACAATTTGTGAAGGTGATATTGTAACTTTAACAGCTATTGGTGACGGAGCTTTTATGTGGTCTACAGGAGAAACCACAGCAAGCATTGAAGTATCCCCTTATGAAACAACGACCTATAGTGTAAGTATTATGAATGGGGATTGTGTAGCGTCTGATGAAGTGTTGGTCACTGTTAATTATATAGAAGTAGATGCTGGAAGGGATCGTATTATTTGTCCAGAAGAAGAATCCAGAACAGAAAGAATGAGTATACTGGAGGATATCGTTTTGACAGCGTCCATAGCTGATTCATATCTATGGTCAACAGGAGAAACTACCCAAAGTATTACGGTGTCTCCAGGTGTAACCACAACTTATACGGTTACAGCTACCATTGGTGATTGTAGTGCAACGGATGATGTTGTAGTATATGTAGATGAAGGTTGTTCAGAAGATGAAGATTCTTCAGCATTTTCGTTGACGGTATATCCTACACTTTTAACACCAACAGATGAGGTAACATTAGATTTTTATGCAAATAAGGATCAGAACGTAACTGTATCAATACATAACTTATCAGGTAAAAGTGTTGGTCCAGCGGTCAGTAACAAAGTGATAGAAGGTGATACTATGGTAGCGTATGATCTGAAGAAAATAGGAGGGTTAGCTCAAGGTATTTATTTAATTAGAGTTCAAACGGCTGATGAAGTGAAGACGAAGAAGATCATCATAAAATAATATAAATTTATATTTCATAATGAGAAAAGCCTTCCACAGTACGGAAGGCTTTTCTTGTCATAAGGATGAGATTATTTCTTGTGGGTCATAAAACATCCATAGAAATTTTGATGTTTAACAGTAACCGACCTGCTATTAATTGTAGCTATATTTACACTAATAATTTCACTGACTATCAATTATGAAAAAAGTTCAATAGGTTTTATACCTGTTGAGCTTTTTCTTTTTGTACTATTTTTTTTATTATGTTTTTGACTATGGTTGAGTTTAAAAAAATTTAATAATTAGCATTATTGCTCTCATATTCAAACTTCAATAGTTTTCCTAGAATAAAAAGACTAATTTTGCAGAAATTTTAGAAGTAAGAAACGATGAGTAATATAGTGGCCATTGTAGGGAGACCTAATGTAGGAAAGTCTACTTTTTTTAATCGATTAATTCAGCGGAGAGAAGCAATAGTAGATGCAGTAAGTGGGGTTACCCGTGATCGTCATTATGGTAAAAGTGATTGGAATGGTAAAGAATTTTCTCTTATTGATACGGGAGGATATGTAGTAGGAAGTGATGATGTTTTTGAAGCAGAAATTGATAAGCAGGTAGAACTGGCTATTGATGAGGCTGATGCTATTATTTTTATGGTTGATGTAGAATCTGGAGTAACCGGGATGGATGAAGATGTAGCAAATCTCCTTCGTAAGGTAGATAAACCGGTATTTCTGGCTATTAATAAAGTTGATAATGCAAAACGAGATGCTGATGCAGTAGAGTTTTATTCGCTTGGATTAGGAGAATACTATACAATTGCCAGTATCAATGGGAGCGGAACAGGAGAGTTATTAGATGCTTTAGTAGCTGCGTTACCAGAAGTTGAAGAAGAGGAAGAGTCAGAATTACCTCGTTTTGCTGTAGTAGGAAGACCTAATGCTGGTAAATCATCATTTATCAATGCTTTGATTGGAGAGGATCGGTATATTGTAACTGATATAGCGGGAACTACGAGAGACTCTATTGATACCAGATATAATAGGTATGGATTTGAATTTAATTTAGTGGACACGGCAGGTATAAGACGAAAAGCTAAAGTAAAAGAAGATCTGGAATTTTATTCAGTGATGCGCTCGGTACGTGCTATTGAACATAGTGATGTATGTTTAGTCGTTGTAGATGCTACACGAGGATTTGATGCACAGGTACAGAATATTTTTTGGTTAGCAGAGCGCAATAGAAAAGGGATTGTTATCCTTGTTAATAAATGGGATCTGGTCGAAAATAAAGAGAGTAATACGATGAAGGAGTTTGAGAGGCATATCCGTAAAGAGATAGAGCCTTTTACCGATGTTCCTATTGTATTTATTTCAGTACTGACAAAACAACGGATTTTTAAAGCTATTGAAACGGCAGTGGAGGTATATAAAAATCGTTCTAAAAAGATTAAGACCAGTGTCATGAATGATACGATGCTGCCTATTATAGAAAACAGACCGCCACCAGCATATAAAGGTAAATATGTAAAAATAAAGTATTGCATGCAACTACCTACACCTCAACCTCAATTTGCGTTTTTCTGCAATTTACCTCAGTATGTCAGAGAGCCTTATAAGCGTTTTCTGGAAAATCAATTGCGCAAGGAGTTCGATTTTCACGGAGTTCCTGTATCTGTTTATTTTAGAAAGAAATAAAAAGATGTGTTTAGGTAATAGCTGATGCTCACTATTGTTTTTTCTAAAGAGATTTAATCTGTAGAATTTTTCTAGGTTCTGCCTCTCGTGTAGCGCATAGAGTTAGGATATAGAAGCCTTATTTGCTGATTTTTGTAAAGAAGTGGTCTTGTTTTGATACCTCACACTCTTCGGTCGAGGTAATCTATTAGTAAATAGTATCCAATATTTAATTATATAAATAAATTTCAAGCACATCTTAACGTAAGATGTGCTTGAGAAACACTTCATTTATTCTTTAGTTTTGTAATCATCATCTGTGTGTCTTGGAAGGTCTTGAGGGTCATTACCTGCTGGATTACGCAAGCTACCTCCGCTAATACTGTGTTGTTGCTTTTTGTTAAGTGATTTTAAACCATTTAATTCTGCTAAACTTTTCATTTGTTAAGTTTTTTAAGATGATATTCTTTGAACATTTATAGACACTCAAAGTTTATGTCTGTATATATTGATACCATTAGTACTATAAATGTTACGTTATTTTTACTTGATTTTTTAAGCATTCTAATAAGTAAACCTTACAGAATGTTTAAAAAGGTTTATTTCCTGTTTTAAAAAGGAATTTATCCCCTATCAAACAGGATAAAATCCTTTTAGAAACAGGGCGAAAGACTGCAGTTATCTTGTTGTTTTATAAATAGATTTGTGTTCATATTTAGAAACCTCACAAATTCTTTAAGACATGATTTACTTAAAAATAAAGCCGGCAAACTATTTTGTTGTACTTCACAAAAAAGATAAAAGTTTCTAGAGACAGATCATTTCTTATTGTCTGTATAAAAAGAAATAAGATGTCATTCTTAAAATTTAATTATCATGAAAAAATTATTGTATGTATTACCATTAGTAGGAATTTTGATTTTCTCATCGTGCGATCGGGATGATTCAAATCAGTCCGAAGAAACCATAGTAAAGGACGCTGGTTTTTCTATACAAGATGCTGGGTGGGATTATAACTATCCTATTGCAACAACTACAAAAGAGTTATCCTTATTAATGGATGACCCAAAGGCAAATATTGTAAGAAGTGAAGCTGATTTTAAGCGATTTGTAGCCTCAGAGCCTTTATTAAAGAAGGTGTTTTCTGATGTAGAACTATATAAAAAAGTAGTCGGAAGTATGAAATTTAATGAGAGAGGTTTAAAAACGTACTCATATGAAGCTGTACGTAAAGCATATCCAAATGAATTCAGAAGGATTATAGCAGCAATAGGTTTTGGTTTTGGCTTTGATGAAACCTTAGGGATTGATTATGATGGCAAGGAGTGTTCTTCTCCAGCAACTTGTACTTCTAAACAGAGTGCGATTTGTATTGGAGATAATTGTTGATATAATCTGGTTTACCTCCTTTTTTTGATTGTAAAACTAAGTTGTATTATAAGTATATACCTTCTTAAAAAGAAGTGGTTGAAATCACCTAAAATAAATTTTTTGGGTGATTTTACTGATTATAATTGCTCTTTAATCTTCAGCAACTGCCCTCTGATGGATTCTAATTTTCTTATAATATCAAAATTGTCTAATGTCTCTTGTTTTTGTTCTTTGAGATGTACTTTAGCACCGTCTAGTGTGAAACCACGCTCTTTGACCAAATGATAAATGAGTTCCAGGTTTTTGATATCTTCGGGAGTAAATTTTCTATTGCCTTTAGCATTTTTTTTAGGTTTCAGAATGTCAAATTCTTTTTCCCAAAAACGAATGAGAGAAGTGTTAACACTAAACGCGTCTGCTACTTCACCGATACCATAGTACATTTTTTTAGGTAAATCAATATACATGTTTAGTTCTCTTTATTTTGGATAAAAGTTCCGTCTTCTTTAAAGACCAGATTGCTTTCAGGAAAATCTTCCTGTGTGAGTTTCTGAATCTCTTTTAGTGCTCTTTTTTGATCATCCATAAATGGATATATTTCGTCTATCTGTTTAGCAGAATGTAATTTTCCTTTTATAAAATTACCTTCAAGGTCAATATCAATTTCTGCAATAGGGGCGTATCCTTTAATTCCACTCAGATTAAATCGTGAATAGGTACAAAAATTCCCTAAGCTATAGGCGATAAACTTATTATTATATACTTCAAATGCTCTGGATACGTGAGGTCCATGACCTAAAATAATATCGGCGCCAGCATCAATCAATGTATGTGCAAATAAATATACGTTACCGCGATCTTCACCATAAAAACGTTCTGTTTTTCTTGTTACATGGGTGTGGTCAGAACCTTCAGCACCCCCGTGAAAAGAAACAATGATGATATCAACTTTTTCTTTTAACTCTTCAACAATCCTTTTTGCATTTGTTAAGTTATGAATTTTCACACAATCTTTGTTAGGAGCAAACGCGCAAAATCCGTAGGTAATTCCGTTTTTCTCAAAAATTGTAGATTCTTGAGCAAAAATTCCTGCATAGGCAATATTATGTTTTTCTAGAGTTTTAGCAGTATTTTTGATTCCAATACTACCAAAATCACCTATGTGATTATTAGCAATACTCATCACATCAAATCCCGTTGACTCCAGATATTGACCATATGATTCTGGGGATCTGAAAGAATAGCATTTTGATGGGTCAGAGCAATGTTTCGCATTTTTGCCTTCGTCTGTGAGTGTGCCTTCTACATTTCCAAATAAGATGTCAGCTTCTTTTAATACACCTTCTACTTTTTCAAAAGGATTAGTGCCTTCTGCAGGCATATAACTGGCATTTGGGAAATTGGTTGCCATCATAATATCGCCCACTGCCATAAGCTTTATAGATTCAGGAATCGCTAATTTTTCTAATGCCAACTTTGTGGTATTGGCAATAATAACCATTGAATCAATTTCTTTAGCCGAATATTTTTGTGCGTGTATGGTAAAACTAAAACAAAATAATAGAATGGTAAGAAGTATTTTGTGCATAGTTTTTAATCTAGAGTTTCATTAATTAGTGAGGAAGCTTTTAGCATTTCATTGAATTCTTCAGAAGTTAAACTTCCATAATAAAAGTTTCGTGGATTGATTCGATCTCCATCTTTAAAAATCTCATAATGTAGATGTGGAGCGACCGATCGACCTGTGCTTCCTACATAGCCAATCACATCTCCACGTTTTACCTTATCTCCTTTTTTTACATTATACTTACTTAAATGTGCATATAGACTCACATAATTAAAACCGTGATCAATTCGTATATGATTGCCATACCCTGTAGAATTAGCATCAGCACGGGTAACAGTTCCATTACCAGATGCATATATAGGAGTTCCGGATTCTGCTGAGAAATCCATGCCATAATGAAATTTTCGAGCTTTCGTAAATGGATCACTTCTCCATCCATATCCAGAAGCCATTCTTTTTAGATCAGAGTTCTGTATGGGTTGTATAGCGGGTATTGTAGATAACAATTCTTCCTTTTGCTCTGCCAGATCTTTTATTTCGTCCAGTGATATAGACTGTATCGCAATTTGTTTGGTTAGCTTGTCTATTTGTTTCTTGCTTTCAATAATAATTTCAGAATTATCATACCCTTCATATCCCTTGTATCTGTTTACACCTCCAAACCCTGCATCTCTGACCTCACTAGGAATGGGTGGAGCACCAAAATATAATCTGTAAATATTATCGTCTCGTTGGGCAATTTCTTCAAGTACAATATGATCTTTCTTCAATTGGTCATTCAATAACTTGTATTGAAGTTGCATATTTTCCAGCTCCCGTTTGTAAGCTTTTTCACGCGGTGTCTCTAATTGAGGAATGTTAAGGTATATAATCAGAAGAATAAGACCTGCAAAAAAAGCTCCAAGAACACCTAAAATAGCAAACCCAAATTTGCGCCCTTTCTTTTTCTCAATTCTTCTATAAGATAGTGTATCGCTATCGTAATAATATTTAACCTTTGACATAATCTAAAATATGCTATTTTTGCAGGATATTTGCCTAAAAAAGGTAGTTCATATCCACGTGATAGAACAAATATAATAAAATGTCGTTAAGTCTGTAGAAAACACAAGCATATCCATAAGATATCTTATGTTTTACTTATAAAAAGACAGGAAAAAGGATGTTTTTTAAAAACAAATAATTTAAAAACGAATGAAATCCCAGGAAATAAGAAAACAATTTTTAGCATTTTTTGAATCTAAAAAGCACAGTATTGTTCAGTCAGCCCCTATGGTTATTAAAGATGACCCGACACTGATGTTTACGAATGCCGGGATGAATCAGTTCAAAGAATATTTTTTAGGAAATGGAACTCCTAAGAATAGTAGAATTACAGATACTCAAAAGTGCCTGAGAGTAAGTGGTAAACACAATGACCTGGAGGAAGTAGGAATGGATACGTATCATCATACGATGTTCGAAATGCTGGGCAACTGGAGTTTTGGAGATTATTTTAAGAAAGAGGCGATACAATGGGCATGGGAGTTATTAACGGATGTGTACGGAATCGATAAAGATATATTATATGTCTCAGTTTTTGAAGGAGCTGAAGAAGATGGTCTTGGGATGGACCAGGAGGCGTATGATCTATGGAAGGCTATTGTGCCAGAGGATCGCATCATTATGGGTAATAAAGATGATAATTTCTGGGAAATGGGAGATCAGGGACCGTGTGGACCTTGTTCAGAAATTCATATTGATTTAAGATCCGAAGAAGAAAAAGCAAAAATTTCTGGAAGGGATTTAGTAAATCAGGATGATCCATTGGTCGTAGAGGTTTGGAACCTGGTATTTATGCAGTTCAATCGGAAAGCAGATAAATCATTAGAAAAATTACCAGCACAACATGTAGATACCGGAATGGGGTTTGAGCGATTGTGTATGGCACTGCAAGGAGTGAAATCTAATTATGATACGGATGTTTTTACACCACTAATCAGAGAAATAGAAACCATTACTAACTCTCAATACGACAAGCATAGTAAGCCTAATGAGGATAATGGAAAAGTAAGCGTAGCAATAAGGGTCATTGCAGACCATGTAAGAGCCGTGGCATTTTCTATAGCTGATGGTCAATTGCCAAGTAATACAGGTGCAGGGTATGTAATCCGTAGAATATTGCGAAGAGCAATTCGGTATGGATTTACATTTTTGGATACCAAAGAACCTTTTATATATAAGTTGGTTGAGACATTAAGTAACCAAATGAGCGATACTTTTCCAGAATTAAAGTCTCAGAAGAATTTGATTTTTAATGTAATCAAAGAAGAAGAACAGTCCTTCTTAAGAACATTGGATAAAGGTTTAGTGTTGTTAGATACAGTGATTAAGAACACCAAGGCAAAGATTGTTTCTGGAGAAAAAGTATTTGAATTATATGATACGTTTGGTTTTCCAGAGGATTTAACAGCTTTGATTCTTAGTGAACAAGGGTATGAATACGAAGAAGAAGTTTTTACAGCAGAATTGCAAAAGCAAAAAGATAGAGGTAGGGAAGCTTCTAAGGTTTCTGCCGGAGATTGGGAGATATTAATTCCTGAGTCAGAAGAAGTGTTTATAGGATACGATACCACTACGGCAGATGTAAAAATCTCTCGATATCGCAAAGTAAATAGTAAAAAAGAAGGAGAAATGTATCAATTGGTATTTGATCAAACTCCCTTTTATGCAGAAGGAGGAGGGCAAGTTGGTGATAAAGGATATTTAGAATCTACTAATGGAGATGTCGTGTATATTATTGATACCAAAAAAGAGAATAATTTAATCATTCATTTTACTAAAAGTCTGCCTAAAAATGTCACTAGCAGTTTTAAAGGGGTGGTAGATACTAAACAGCGTTCCCGATCAGCTTCTAATCATACGGCAACGCATTTATTGCATCAGGCATTGCGAACTGTTTTGGGAACTCATGTGGAGCAAAAAGGCTCCATGGTACATAGCGGATATTTACGATTTGATTTCTCTCATTTTTCTAAAGTTTCTTCAGATGAATTGCAAGAGGTAGAGGATTTTGTAAACGCAAGAATCAGAGAAAGTTTACCCTTAGAGGAGCGACGAGGTATATCTTATAATCAAGCAATTGAAGAAGGAGCTATTGCATTATTTGGAGAGAAATATGGAGATGAAGTAAGAGCAATCAGATTTGGAGAATCTATGGAACTATGTGGAGGAATCCATGTAGAGAACACTGCTGATATATGGCATTTTAAAATTACTTCAGAAAGTGCTGTTGCTGCAGGAATTAGACGTATCGAAGCGATAACTTCGGATGCTGCAAAAGAATATTTCACATCGCAGTCGGAAGCATTTGGAGCAGTAAAAGCCGTGTTGAAAAATGCAAAGGATCCAGTAAAAGCGATTTCCGCATTACAGGAGGAAAATACGGGTCTTAAAAAACAAATAGAAAAATTACTAAGAGACAAGGCTAAAAACTTAAAAGGAGAATTGGTATCCGATTTTGAAGAAATCAATGGAATTCATTTTCTGGCAAAGAAAGTAGATTTGGACGCTTCTGGAATTAAAAATTTATCATTTGAGTTAGGAGGGCAGATGGAGAGTGCTTTTATACTTTTTGGTGCAGAAAATGATAATAAAGCATTATTGTCTTGTTATATCTCTAAAAACCTGGTTGAAGAAAAAGGACTAAATGCGGGTCAGGTAGTCCGTGAACTAGGCAAGTATATCCAAGGCGGTGGAGGAGGACAACCCTTTTTTGCTACTGCGGGAGGCAAAAATCCAGCTGGAATAGCAGAAGCTTTAGAACAGGCAAAACAATATGTAAAACAATAATAATCGTAAAAAAACTTATCATTCTCCTGTAGAAAGATAAGTGATTGATCTCTATGAATTTACAAACTAACATACCTATACAATCTCAGGAACCTAAAATTAATTATGAATCCGAAGTCCTGTTATTGGGATCTTGTTTTGCAGAGAATATAGGTGATAAATTTGAGTATTTTAAATTTAAAACACAGGTCAATCCTTTCGGAATTCTTTTTCATCCTAAGGCAATTGAAACTTTTCTGTGGATGGCAACACAACAAGAGAAGTATACAGAGACAGATATTTTTAATCATAATGAACAGTGGCATTGTTTTGATGCGCACTCCAGATTAAGTGGAACTGATAAATCACGAGTACTTCATTCACTGAACGAAGCTTTGGAAAAAACCCGTGAGAAAATTCAAACGGCGACACATATATTCATAACTTTAGGGACCGCATGGGTATATCGATTAGAATCACTGGATATGATCGTTGCCAACTGTCATAAAGTCCCTCAAAAAGAGTTTAAAAAAGAGTTACTGTCTATTGAAGAAGTTAATCAATGTTTACAAAACAGTATACATTTTATCCAGAGTATTAATAAGAAAGTTAAGATTGTGTTTACCGTATCTCCTGTAAGACATCTTAAAGATGGTTTAGTAGAGAATAATAGAAGTAAAGCCCATTTAATAGCTTCAGTTCATGAAGTTATTGCAACTGCTAAACAGTGTGATTATTTTCCGTCATATGAGTTAGTGATGGATGAATTAAGAGATTACAGATTTTATGATACTGATATGACACATCCCAGTAGTTTGGCTATTGATTATATATGGCAATACTTTAAAAGTACCTGGATTGAAGAAGCCGCTTTAGATACAATGAGAAAGGTTGAAGAAGTGCAGAAAGGCATGGCTCATAAACCCTTTAATCCAGGCGGTAAAGAGCATCTTTCCTTTTTGTATAATCTGGAGCAAAAACAATTACAACTAAAGGAAATACATAGTTTTATTGAGTTTTAATTGCTAGAGTTAATGAGTTTCTTATTATTAGCTACAAAAGCTAAATTGCAAGTCTTTAAGAAGACTTTTTAGCCAATTTCACTCTAAGAATTAAGAATGTTAGTTATGAGCGTGTTAATGTGATAGAAACAGGATGTTTTAATATAAAAAATCTTAATTTTCTTTCTTAACGTATTCAAAGTCTAAATGATATTAGAAAAGTAGTATATAAACTAAGTGGAAATGATAATATTAGTAACTAAAAGACTTCTGCTTAAAAAAGCTTCGCCTGGGGATGCTGCATTTTTTTTAACCCTTTTAAACAGTCCTAATTGGATTGAATTTATTGGTGATAGAGAAATTAGAACAACAAATGATTCTATTAAATATGTAGAGGATAGTTTGATTAATTCGTATAATAAAAATGGCTACGGTTTATATATAATGTATCTGAAAGATAGTGAAAAACCAATTGGGATCTGTGGATTTATAAAACGTGATTATTTGGATAGTGCTGATATTGGTTTTGCAATTTTACCAGAATATGAAGGCAAGGGGTATACTTATGAAGCATCAATAGCTACTATGGAATATGGTAAATCTCAATTAAAACTAGATATAATATTTGCTATAACAACAGAAGAAAATAAAAAATCTCAAAATCTCTTAGCTAAAATAGGGCTTACAAAAACAGGAAAAATTACTCCTGAAAATACTGAAACAGAATTTTTGTTGTTTTCGAATAGTAAGAAAAAGGTTTAAAAGATTTCATTATTTTTCATAACCTATATCAATGTTCGTTCCTAATTTATTGGACTGTTTTTTAAAATAAGATATACATCGTATGACAATAAAAGCTTGTGTATTTGATGCCTTTGGAACATTGTTTCAACTAGCGCTACCATCAACATTAATAAATGATGACAGGGCTATAAATGCCTTGAATATTTGCCGACAAAAGCAATTAGAATATTCCTGGTTATATAGTCAGATGGGGGCATATATTCCTTTTGAAGAAGTTACTAAAAAAGCGTTAGCATATGCATATGCTAAGTTACAGATCACAGACAGTAAATTTAAAGAACAATTGCAAACTATTTTTTTGACACCCAATTACTATGATGACGTTCTAGAAACCTTAAAAGAACTACAACAAAATGATATTACATGTGGTATACTATCTAATGGTTCTCCAAAGATGTTAGAGGGTGTATTGGATTACACGGGACTACAAAATACATTTGACTTTGTGCTATCAGCCGATACTGTAAAAACGTTTAAGCCTAATCCTAAAGTGTACCAATTGGTAGTAGATCATCTAGGTCTGATAAAAAAAGAACTACTTTTTGTGTCCTCTAATCAGTGGGATATAGCGGGTGCTAATAATTTTGAATTTAAAACGGCTTGGATTAACAGACAGAATATTACTAAAGAACCTATAATTGAGCATACGAATCATCGGGAGCTTAAAAGTGTTATAGATGTTTTAAGAATCGTTTGTGATTAAATGTATAGAATATACAATTGTAATTTATTAATAAAATTTCTCCTTAGGGTTTGTAATATAGGCATGAACGATGAATTTTTAATGGTTTGTATTGCCCATTAAGGCTTAGTCTTAGATGAGATTTCACAATCTTTTGTCGTTTTTGGGTAGTGCACATTAGTCCAAGACTTTCTTTAAAAAATCATTCTCAACTTGCAACTGACCAATTTTACTATAAAGAGAGTTCTTTTCCTTATCCGTTTCTTCAATTTTAGTCTTGGAATCAAAAGCTTTGTAAGAATTTTCTATAAACTCTCACTTCTAAGTGGATATTTGGGTAGGATAGATATCAAACTTTGAGCTAATTTCCTGTAAAGTAAGTTAGATACTTAATCGCTTCTAAAGCTATTTTAGCCTTGAAAGATAAACTAATTTTCTTCTCTAATTTTTCATATGTACATTATTAAACTTACAATTTATATTGCTGCCTTAAAAATGGGGAATATTATATAAAACAAGACCGCCTTGTTTTAAGACCGCCTTGTTTTAAATTCTTACTATTTATTTTGATTATAGAAATAGTTTAATCGTCATCACTGACTACATAAAATTCAAGTTCGACTGCAACATTTCGGTTTTCAACATTAAGATTAGTAGCAGACCAATAGTTATCTTCTAGTCCATCATTATTTCTTGTAACTACAAGTGGATACAACAGGGATCTATTTTCATTGTATAAAAATACAGCGCATCTACTATTTTCTCCAGGAGGTGAATCACCCACAAGAACGTAACTTTCTACTCTATTTTGGATTGTTACTGAAAAAGATCTACCATCAATATCCTCTGTATATTCTTCAACCCAAACACTATAGCCAAAAATTGCTATTTCATTATCATAGTTTATATCATCAAATAGTGAAACCCACATTAATGCTCTTCCATCAGTTTTGTTGTTACCATTAGATTTTATTTTTTCAAAACCTTTTTGGAAATCATTCGTATTATCATATATCATAAGAACATCTTTTGAAGAGTCTGATGGTTCAACCATATCAACATATTGAGTAACTCCATTAGTATAGGCTTCAAATAATTCTGGAGAAGTTAATACTTCTGACATGGAATATTCAACGTCATTGTATATTACTTTGGCGTATAAATTGAGATCAGATTCATATTTAGAATCAATTAGATTTAAAGTTTCTAAATCGTTATTTTCTTCGTTTTGGCAGGAGTATAAAAACGATATACAAATGCCTAATATTACTATGTAATTTTTCATTATTTATAATTTAAAAAGGTTAATTAATTTTAATCAGCTCCATCTTCACATATACCAAAATCTCCAGCGCAATCAAATACTACTCCGATTTCCGCAGCTGCAGCTGCAGCAACACAATATCGTCTATGTCCCTCCAATACATTTTCATCCTTTATAAATTGATAACAAGTAATGTAGGTGCCGGCTCCAGTTAGTGCGCTGCCTTTCAGGAGACAACCAACTAATTTTGAGGCACAAACCCATATGCCATATTTTTGCTGCACCTGGCTATTTGCATCTTCTATTCTTTCAATAAAATCTGGATCGTTAATAACTGCTATCATTATTTGGTCTATTTCAGACTGATCAAGAAGAAACAACTCAGGATATTCTTCGTTTAGAGCATCTAGCGCTTCTATGGTTTCATCTATGTATTGACGCAAGAGAACTCCTTCAGGAAAAGTTTCATCAGGATCATTATGCTGCAGTAAGTTATCAAATTTAAAGTCAAATTCATTAATTTCCTCTACAGTTAAATTTGACTTGGCAGCTATTGATTCTGTTCTAAGCACTAAATCTTTTTGGATTAGAAAAAGAAAATTATCACTTTGTTTTAGATTATTGATCAGTTCTTGTGAAATGTCTGGTGTTTCTTCTTCTTCTGTGTCGTCATCGTTGCAACTGATTATACCAATGCTAAAAACAAATAGGATAAACCAATAATGGTATATTTTAAATTTTTTCATAATAAGTAATTTTATAGTTTGTATTAAAAATTAATTGTTTTACTGCTCTTAGTGCAGCCTAGTTTTATTAAACCTTCAAGTTTTGTGTTTCATGCCATTTTAGTATTTAATGAGCCCTTAATTTTTAATGTAGGCATTTAGGGGGTTGCCTGATTTGCGTGTTGAAAATTATTTGATTTAAAAAAGTTAATAAGAAAGAAAGGACAGTGATTATTTTTAGGTAAGCAAAAGGTAAGCCTATGTTGGTTTAGAGGTAAACAATAGGTGGACATGAGTTTCATTTTTTTTGAAATGATGGGTTGCCGTAACTTAGATGGAACTTTATGATAAAAGGATGTACGGTTTGTCTAGTAATTTTAACATAATGAACCTGTAATTATTTTATATACAAGTAGTTTATGTTTAGGTAGTTAAGTGTGAGGTTGACTTTTTTTATATATTATTGATTTAATTACTATCTACTAATATTTGTTTATTAACACAAGTTTAAGAATTAGTGTGTTTATTATACCAATAAGTCTTTTTTTTATGATTTTGAGCTAATATTTCGATAATCTAAATAAAACACAATGTTTTTTATACTTTCTTTTGGCACGATACAACTTTTTTTTTATTTTATTATAAATTATTTTATAGTTGCTAACCTTTGGAGTACCTATTTGATTACATCAAAAAGGTATAAATAGCTATAAAACGACAGTTTTTGTGATTTTAACATATTACTTTGATTATTTTAGATTGGTATATGTAGTGTGAGCTACTTTAGTTTTGGAAATATAGAGTGGGTTTTCGTCTGTTATGATGGACAGAAAATCAGATGTATTAAAATAAGCACATTTACTTGATTCCTGTGTTTAGGATTCATTTTGTAAAGTTTAGAAAGTGTATGGAGCCTTTCTTTATATTTTTAATTAAAAACAATGTAGTTTAAGGCTGTGTAGATTTTGAATAAATTTCTGCTTATTTTGTATATTTAAGAAGTAGAAGTGCGAATAGAGCCTTTATTTTGAGGTACGAAGACTTATTAGTAATAATTTATCTTAGAAATGATATTTAAGATACGTTTTTAAAGTAAGTGAAGGTGCAAGTTTCATTTTCTTTTTAATTCGGGTTCGAGCTGTTTTTACAGTATTTTCACTCACATTTAGAAAATCAGCGGTTTCTCGAATAGATTTACCCATTTTTGTAAGTAAACAATATCGTATTTCAATGCGCGAAAGTTGTGGGTATAAGATTTCAAGACGAAGCTTAAAGTTAATGTCCTTATCATTTATCTTTTCTGAATCAGATAATGAGCAATCAGCAGAATCTAGTAGATGATCTATTTTTGTTGCTATGGGATCTAAGTCAAGTGGATGTGTTGTGTTTAAATCTTTAATTTCATCTTTTAAGTCAATCATCATCGTCTTTCTTTCTTCAATTTTTAATTGTGATACCTCTAGTTGATTCTCTCTCAGTGTTATAGTTTCTCGTAGTAATCTTTCTTCATTTTTTTTTAAGTTTTTTACTTCATTTTTTTGAGAATAATACTTTTTATACACTAATAATGATGTGAGTAGTAACCCTAATATTAAGGACAAAAAGAGAATATATAGTTTGCGAGCTTTTGCTTCAGCCTTTAATATACTGTTTTCGTCTTGTATAGCTATGTTATGAGTCTTTTGATCTCTTAATTTATTCGTTATTTTTTTGTATGCTATATGTTGATTAAGATCATTAAGTGCTAAGGTGTCTTTTGTTTTTTCTTTTTCTTCATATAAATCAGCGATTATTGTATAGTTTCCTTTGGCTTTATGGCATGCAATTAATTGATCATATACGTGAGGGAACTGTTTTGTTTCTATCGTATAGGTTAATGCATCCTTATAATATATAATGGCTGTATCTATATCGCCTGTTTTTTGATAGAATTTCCCCAGATATTTTGAGTTAGTAAATAAAGCAGTTTTATTGTTAGATTGTTGCAGATAGAGTTCTCTAAGGGTTGTTGCCATGAGAATGGCTTCCTTGATGTTATTTAACAAAAAGAGATCATAACTTATCTCATTTTTTGCATGTACTAAGTAACTTGTGTCTTTGTTTTTTTCTGAGATGGTAATTATATCTTTGTGTAATTGATAACTTTGCCTGGGACGATTATATAATTGATAACACTTGGCTGTTTCTTTTAGTAAAAGTAATCTTTGTTGTAGATCCAGACTTGTAGTGTCTTGAATGCGAGGCTTTAATATCTGGATAGCCTTGCCGTAATGTTTTTGTTGTCTGTGATTTTGCGCTCGCAATACATCGAAAACAGTACCAAAGTTAATGTCATCCTTTTCTATAAAAGGATAGGCTTTGTAGTACGATTGAAGGCCTTCTTCCAGTAATCCAAAATTAGTAGAAAGAATTGCTCCTTTTTCTAAATAATGATTTAATGTTACTGTCTTATAAATAGCATCGAGGGTACCATCTTTTGTTAATTCTGCTATTTTAGATTCTAACCGATCAAAATAGTAAATGACGCTATCAATGTTTTTATGATTTATTTGGCTATGATATTTAGCCAAAGATTGATAACCCCTGAATTCTTTTTTAAGATCAGAAAAAGTGATGGCTTCTTTTAGGGATGTCAATTCTTTTTGATAATATAAAGAATCATTTACATTTTTATGAAGTCCAGGCGTATTATACTTTTTTGAATACACTGAAGAATCAATAGTGATTTGAGATATTCCAGGCAAAAAATACAATAAAATGAAGAAGCTTGAGAAATTTACGATAAGGTATCGAATTAATTTCATGGGTATAGGTTTTAGGTTTTAAGAATAACGCAATCGTATCCTTTTAAAAAGTACGGCTAACGTATAGTTTTGTGGTTGGATGCTATCTGAAAAAGTATTCGTTATATAAAGGAGTTAAACTTACTATAGTTTTTAGTGTTTTAGAGTATTGTAACAGAAAATTTTATATAACTGAAACACAATATAAGTTAATAAGATCAACAAATAATGGTTGTGAACTTTAATATAAACAAAATTTAAATAGAAAAGGGGAATATTCTGTGTATTGACGTACCTTTTCAGTGAAATTAAAGAATATGAGGTAGATAATTAAATATTTATTAAATAGAAGTGTAAGCGCTTTTTTGTTTATTAAAAAGCAAAATGAATTCTTAATAATTAGAATTTTTTTTAAACTGTCTTAAGTATATAGAATAAAATAACCACATTATGAAACACTATTCAAACCTATTCGCAAAAACTCTTATTTTGATGACCTTTTTATCTATGATGTCATGCACTAGTCAGAATAAGCTGGTAGAAATTGAAGATCATAAGAAACGTTACAAAATTAGTATTCCTGAAAACTGGAAAACCGAAGAAGATCAAGAATCTTCATCATGGTATATGGAGCATCCCATCCTTAATGAAAAATATACTTTATCGGTGCAATGGAATGAATCTAAAGGATTTGTATCTGATAAGGAGTTAGATGATTTCATTATAAAATATGGGGATTTGTCAGAAGTGATTAGAATGTTTAATACAGAGATCGTTATGAAAAGTAAAGGCTGTAAAGTGTTTAATACCTTACAGGTTTGTAGAATGGATAGCCGCGGTGTAGATATAGAAAGTAATGCTTTTATATCGTCTGATTATTATATCTCTCATCCCACTAAGGCTATACATTTACTTCTTTCTGTAAGAGTGAGTAAAAAAGAATTTGATGAGCATGAAAAAGAACTAACAAAGCAGATATTAGAGAGTGTTGTCTTTTTATGATATTGACTTTCATAACCTCTTTTATACTATTAATAATTCAGTCTAAAATTTACTTTAATTAGGGTGTAAATTGATCCCACTGCTTGTATATCAAATGTTTTAATCGTGTTTTAAAGATTCTATTTAGTTACAGAGAGATTTTATTTGATGACTAATCGCGACTTTAGTAAAATCTTGATAATTAATTTACTACATAACATATTTTCTGTTGCGTTCATAGTAAAGGAGCCGTAATCTCAAAATTCATATTCGTTTTCTATAAGAATATATTTCAGTTTTATGGGAAACACTTAGGATATATGGTTTTAATCTAATACGAAACTAAATTGATAAAATTAAAGAATATTTCTTCATCCACTTGTTAACCTTTCTCTTTTTACCAACACTAAATTATAGGATAGGTACAAAAACTTTATTGTGAGGTTTTTTACGTGAGATCGGGTTTTACTATGTAACAGTAGTATATCCGATCTCTTTTTTAGAAATGTTTTAAAAAAAACAGGAAAATTACTGTATGCAATTTAACTTGAGCTTTTTTACAATGTAGTCATTAGATTTGCTCATATGTATACGTTTTTAACTACGTAAAGAAATGATTTAGATAGTAACGACCTTTGCTAAAATAATCTCAATACCACTTGCTATCAGGTGAGCGACTGCAGGTTTTTTTGATTTACATTCCTCTAAGTGGTTTAATATCTGCTGAGAAAATTGTTCATCTTTATGATGTACAAGTTCATAAATCTCTATAGAAAGTAACCAGTCATCGGTATGATCAATTGTTAGTAATTCAAAAACAGCTTCTAATGAAAATTTAGTGTTTTTACCTTCTCTTATATTTCGAACAGACTCATATAATTCTAGTAGTTCTTTTTGTTTGGGTGTATACGTTTTTTTTACAGTATTCATTGCAGGATGATGAGTAATCAGGTCAAAAGAGTAATCGTCTGCAGGGCCAGAAAATGCAGATACGATATCTTCTCCTATAGCTAGATCATAGTTGCCCCACTCAGGTCTGAACAGGTATTCATCTTTATACTTGATCGTACATTCCTTAAATTGTATGATGATAAGTTCACCTTTTATATTTCTGGTTCCTGTTATATTAGTTCCTGCCACTGTAATACCACTCTCAAATTCGAATTCTATAAATTCACCATCATAAAAATTATAAGCTTTCAGATCCCTTGGAGACATATTTTCAATAGCAAGGTTACTACCTTTTAGTTTTCCTATTGGTGATCCGAATCCTTCTGCGTGTGTTGCAATGCCATGACCTATAAGTTCTTTTTCTCTATAGGCTAATGCTGACGGACCATTAGTTTCAAAATAAATAACCTTATTATCTTTATTCTTGATCATCCTGGTAAATACGCCAGAGATTTGCAATCCTGTGCATAATTCTATAGTACCCAGATTTTCAGAAGCAATCAATTTTTTTAACCCACGATGTCCTCCTTTACGTAAAGCCATAGTATTAGCAAATTCTTCTAATACTTGACATAGATATGCAAAATCAGGTGTTACAAAAAGCTGAGGTTGCGGTTTTGTGATATCAAAATCCTGATAAGCAGCTTCTGGTGAATAGGGAAGTTTTTTTACCTTATCTGTAATGCACCATTCACTTTCTCCAATAGAAGAAAGCAGTCCAGCACCATAGATTTGAGGATTACTTACCTCGCCAATTAAGCCATATTCTACAGTCCACCAATGCAGATTGCGAATTAAAGCCATTTCAGAAGGTTTAGATTTTTGGTTTTGTAAAGTTTCTACTTGATTTTCTGCTTCTTTAATAGTTTTAGGGTCTGTATTAGGAGCTTCTTTTAAGATAGAAAGCGTCCGTACCGCTTCATACATCTTATAATCTTCTTTTGAAGAAATTGCTTTGCAGCCAATTTTTCCAAAACGTCTTAGATATTCTGCATACTCAGGATTAGCGATGATAGGTGCGTGACCTGCTGCTTCATGAATGATATCCGGGGCAGGCGTATACTCTATATGTTCCAGTTGTCTTATGTCTGAAGCAATTACCAGAATATTATATGCCTGAAACTCCATAAAGGCGTTAGGAGGGATGAAGCCATCAACAGCCGCAGCTGCCCATCCTATTTCTTTTAATATTCTGTTCATCCCATACATATTAGGAATGGTATCTACAGAAATCCCGGTTTTTTGTAATCCGTCCAGATATGAATGGTGTGCAATTTTGCTTAGAGAAGCTACATTTTTTCTCATAACATATCTCCAGACCGCCTGATCAATAGGTGTATATTCATCATAATCCTGAGGTTTAATGAATTGTTTAAGATGAGGTGGTAACCGATCAATTAATGGATTTGTCTGTATTTCTTTTGACATAATGGGACAATAATTTTAAGAAATCATCATTTAAGGTATGAATTTACTGGTTTTATGATAAAAAAATAAACAATTAACGAACTTTAAGTATATGATCAATAATATTGAGTAGTTGTTTTAATTAGCATGTTTATCCTGTATTAGCTACTATTTATTTTTAGAATGCCTCTACAATCTGTCTGGAGTATGAGCATTCTGATAATCACATTACAAAAAAAATAATAAATAAAAGATCCGGTTTGCTAAATCTTATTGGCAAATCGGTATGGATTTAAATACGCTAACAGCTTTGCTTTAAATTCGTTCCTTTATGTAGGTTTGCTATACTACATGCGTTTTTTTGTTAAAGCTTTTTTGAAAGTGTTTAAAAGTATAAATGATTACCTTATTTAATTTTGTATCCTATATATTTATTATATTTTGGTTACATCTTTTTTAAGTGATTTAACATATTCTGATATAAGCTGTTGATTTTTTTAAATAAGACGAGTGCAACCTAACAACCTAAATACAATGATTTATGAAACCAGAAGGTAGAAAACAAGAAATAATACAGGCAGCGGCGATTCTTTTTAAAGAGAAAGGCTATAGTGCTGTTACGATGAGAGATCTTGCAAAGGCTATGGGGATTAAGGCAGCGAGCTTATATAATCATATCCAATCCAAGCAGGAGATTTTGTCTACAATTATTATTGATCTGGCAGAAGAGTTTACCTATGGGATGGGGCAAATCGTTTCCTCTGATGAAGGAGCTATTCGGAAATTAGAAAATATAATTAGTTTGCATATTGATGTAACCCTGCGCAATGCAGATGGTCTTGCTTCTCTGAACAATGATTGGATGCATCTGGAGGAAGAAAATTTACTGTATTTTGAAAAAATGCGTCAGGACTATGAGGAAAATTTTAGAAACATTGTAACTAAGGGTACGGTCGCAGGAGAGGTAAAACCTTATAATATTGAAATCATGGTATTCTCTACGTTGTCTACGCTGAGAACCTTATATCTATGGTATCCTAAACAGAATAACATTGATGCTGCAATTCTTAAAAAAGATATGATATCGGTGTTGCTAAAAGGGGTGATTTAGTAAATAATATCTATAAAATAAAAATCAGGAAAAAAGACGTTATATCTTGATTCCTGATTATTAAATAAAAGTATCCTGAATAGGATATTGTAAAAAGTTTTAAGTAGATAAAATTTTTTTAAAAAGCATAACGTTGCGGACCTCCTCTTCGGATTTCTTCATTAGCATAGGATTCAAATTTTTTGAAATTTTCTCTAAATGCGTTGGTAAGCTTAAAAGCTGTTGTATAGTATGCCTTGTCATCATTCCAGGTAGCTCTCGGACTTAATACACTTGTAGGTACTCCCGGACATTCTCTGGGTTGTGCTACGCCAAAAACAGAGTGAATATGATATTTGTCATAAGAGTATAGTCCTAGATCTCCATTAAGTACTGCGCGGATCATAGCGCGGGTATATTCTAATTTCATTCGAGTGCCTACCCCATAAGATCCTCCTGTCCATCCTGTATTTACCAGCCAAACATTGACACCAGCAGTATTCATTTTTTCGATTAACATTTCTGCATATTTAGCAGGATGTAATGGCATAAACGGAGCGCCAAAACAAGCAGAAAAAGAAGGAGTGGGTTCCACAACCCCAGCTTCTGTACCTGCTACTTTTGCAGTGTATCCTGAGATAAAATGGTAGGCTGCCTGACTAGGTGTTAATTTAGAAATAGGAGGGATTACTCCAAAAGCATCTGCCGTTAAAAAGAAGATATTTTTAGGATTCTTACCAATAGAAGGTTCTTGTATATTAAGAATATGATCTATAGGATAACTTACTCGGGTATTCTGCGTAATGGAAGTGTCAGTAAAATCTACAACACCAGTACCATTCATAATTACATTTTCGAGAATGGCACCTTTTTTAATAGCTCCATAGATCTCGGGTTCTTTTTTTGCAGAAAGATCGATTACCTTAGCGTAGCATCCACCTTCAAAATTAAAAACAGTATTTTCTTTAGTCCATCCATGTTCATCATCTCCAATTAGTTTACGCTCTGGATCTGTTGATAAAGTAGTTTTTCCTGTTCCAGAAAGCCCAAAAAATATTGCCGTATCACCATCCTTACCTACATTAGCAGAGCAATGCATTGGTAATGTTTCTTTAAAAACTGGTAGTATAAAATTGAGAGCAGAAAAAATTCCTTTTTTAATTTCACCAGTATATCCGGTTCCGCCTATTAGTACTATCTTTTTTGTGAAATTTAAAATGGCAAAATTATGTTGACGTGTACCATCTATAGCATTATCAGCCATAAACCCCGGAGCATTTACGATGGTCCATTCCGGATCAAAGTTTTCTAGTTCCTTATCATTGGGTCTAAGAAACATATTGCTTGCAAACATATTGGACCAAGGATACTCATTGATCACCCGGATATTCATTCTGTAATTATCATCAGCGCAAGCATAACAATCTCGTACGTATAATTCATTTAATGAATTACAATACGATATTACTTTGTCATATAGTGCATCAAACTTTTTAGGTTCAAAAGGGATATTAACAGGTCCCCACCAAACTTTATCTTCGCTAATATCATCTTTGACAATAAAACGATCCATAGGTGATCTTCCGGTAAATTCTCCCGTGTTTACAGCAAGCGCTCCAGAGGATGCTTCTTTCCCCATACCTTTAGCAATAGTAATTTCATGAAGTTCTGAAGGCGATAACTGATAATGAATGTGCTCATTTTTTATTCCATACGATTGTAATGAAATAGTGCTTTTTTTTCCTGTAGATGCATGCATATCTTATTGTTTTGCGTGTGTAACTAAATTCAGAAAACTTAAATAATGTGGTGGCGATTATTTATAAATTTCAGAATCTAAAAACTAAAAATCTATTTGGTTAGAATAGTTGGTCAATAAAATAATAATCCATTTGATGCTTAAAAATACTTTATATCTTCGTTTTTATGCGCGATCAATTTAATAATGTAACATTGCGTTTTTTAATCAAAAAGCGGATCGTTCGCTAATATATCAATTTTAATTTAATTCGATGGTATGAATCAAAGATATTGGTTTTCTATCGAAATAATAGGAATGATTCGGATAAAAAATACGGTATAATTGGTCAACCAGATTTACACTGCTAAAGGCTAAAAATAGTATATATGTGATTTAAAAATAATACAATTATTTTTCAATCCTAAGCGTGCTTCCTGAGATCCATTTTTTAAATTCATCCGCATAATAAAGATATACAGTACTCGCTGGTGCCTTATACGTTCCTGCAATATCCGCTTTGAGATCAAGACGTAAGGTTTTGGTTTCTGAAGGGCCAAATTCTCTCCAATAGAAGACCAGATAATTATCAAAAATCTCATAATAGGCAACTTTTTCCTGTTCTATGAATTCTTTTAATTGCCATGGTTGGGGAGTGGCCCCGGATGGGATACCAATAATCGCTGTTGGCATAGGTACACCTTCTTTAGTTATATTGGTAACTTCAATTGTAAGACTTACATTGTCACCTACTTTATACGTGGTATTTGGGATTTTGGTTTTTAAATCTAATCTGCATTCCTTAGATGAATCAGGTACTTTACTATCCCATTGTATATGAAATGAGTAAGGAAATGTAATTTCAGGATTAGAAAATGCGACAGCTACTTTTTGATGTCCATGTTTAAGGTATTGAGCAACGTCTGAGATTATAATTTTACCACTATCGTTAATTTTTAATGAGCGTTCTAAAGTATTGCCGTTAATCATTAACGCTACGGTATTATCACTATCAATAAATTTTCTTTTATGGTTTTTCGTATATGCTATTAATGCTTTTAATGCCATAGAAGTAGATTGGGTGGAACCAAACCTTCCTCCATTCCTTTTACTTAATATATATTCTATTCCTTGTGTAATTATTGCTTCATTGCTATTTTCTTCTTTCATCAATGCCAGAAGAGTAAATGCAGTAGTTTCAATAGATTTTGCATTTCCATATGATCTTGTAATAGTCTCAGCGACAGGTAATTTTTCGAAGCTGTATTCTCTTATGTTTTGTTTGATTCTATCAAGTAATCTGGTTGCATTCTTTGATTTATTTAATTTGTAACTAGCTAAAGCCAATAATGCCATTCTATAGGTATCATTGCTTTGTAAGGCTTCTTGATAAGTAGCATCGTACTCTTTCTGTATATCTGTATCAATTCCTGATTCACTGATAGCATATACAATATAAGCATTGTTTACAACTTCTGGTGCTGCAGAGAATCCGTATTTACCACGGTTTTGATTAAATCCTCCTTTGCCGTTTCTTCTGCTTAGCAACCAATTAATGGTGCGTTGAAGCATTTGCTGATCTACACCTTCATAAACGTCCTTCATTTCTGTAAATTCTAATAAACCATAAGCGGATAGTGCTTCATGAGGGGGAGTGTTACCATACCATTCGAATCCATGTTCACTAGTCTCATAAGCAGCCAATTTTTTATACCCTTCTTTAATAAACTCTAAAGCTTTACTCTCAATTTCTACATTACTTTTACCCGTCTCTTTTAAGTATTTTAAGATTAAAATGTTAGGATATGTACTGGAAGATACCTGCTCAAAGCATCCGGATGGATGACGAAGTAGAGATTCTATACCATTCATTACATCTCCTATGATATCCGTGTAGATATTAAATTCTCCTGTGAGCGTATTATGAACCACCTGATTGATGTCGAATTCAAAAGATTGATTATGAGATCCTGAAATAGAAACTTCTGTAGGGAAATAAGGACTTAAGATTGTTGCTTCTTTTTTTAAAGTATCACTATATTCTTCTGATGTTGCAGAGGCTTGGATTATAGTTTTTTTATCTTTCGAAACAGGAATGACTGCAATATTTTTAATTACAGAACTAGATGCCTTTATATTAACTATAGAATCTATTGTGCCTACAAGTTTAATACTTTCTGGTAGGGTTAGCTTTAGTGTTGTTTGTATAGATTTTGAAGATTCATTACGAATAGTTAATGGAAGCACTACAGTGTCGTGTAAGGTAAGATAGTTAGGGATTTTAAAATCAAGATTCAATAGTTTTTTAGTACTATAATCCTTAGTAGTTCTTCCCACTAACCCATTCCAACCGATTCCTTCTGCGGTTATTCTAAAAGATGTAATAGCATCAGAATTATAAAACTCTAGTGTAGCCGTACCTTGAGCATCTGTTTGTACGATAGGGTTCCAATAGATTGTTTTTCTAAAATCTGTTCGTTCAGCAGGAAGTTCTTTGCTTTCATATAAAGGAGCATAAAATTCTCTTGCATAGTAAGTTGTTGGTGCAGTAGCAGAACGAAAGTAAGTAACTACATCATAATTGTTAAACCTGGCAGAGTTTAATGTCTTTTTGTTCCAGTTATTAAAATTAGATTTCCCATTTTTGGTGGTAATTAGAATAACACCATTTCTTCCTGAATAACCATATATGGCAGTGGCTGATGCATCTTTTAATACTGTTATTAGATGTATGTTTTCAGGATTTACATTACCTAAGGTTTCTTGTACAGGTACTCCATCAATAATAAAGAGCGGCTGATTGTCACCAGAGATGGAACCTACTCCTCTAATCAGTATTTTAGAATCTTTAGATGGCTCCTCGTCCCCTGTGATTTGTAATCCTGCAATTCTGCCTTGTAATGCAGAAGTTATATTCTTTTTTGGAAAAGATTCAATTTCATTAGATGCTATTTTTGAAATGCTACCGGTCAATGCACTTTTTTTAGTGGTGCCGTATCCTATTACGATGGTTTCCTCTAACTCTGTATTGTCCCCAATAAGAGGTATAGATGCGATCTCTTTTAGCTCAACCTTTTGTTGTATACCTCTTTGTATATCCATAAGTCGCAAAGGCATATCAGGAACCATAGTTTCGACTTCTCTTTTACGTCTTAAATCCGGATAATAGTTGATGTTTGCATTATCTACTATGATTTGTACCTTTTCATGAACTTCGCTAAATGCAACTAAGGTATAGCTGTTTGCCTTGTTTATTTTAAATTTAAAAATACCATTTTCTGTAGGGTCTAATAATAATACCTGATTTCCTGTATCATCAAATACGTAGAGATGTGCTGCCGTAGGTTTGCCATTTTTATCTATAACCTTTACTATTTGTATTTCTTTTTGTTCGGGTTTAAAAGTGGCGTTATCGATATTGATTTTATCACTGTGAATATAATTTCTCCAACCATGGGTTAACATTACATAGTCTAATGCTTTACTGGCTTTTGGTTCATTTTTATCAAAATAAAAAACAGGTTTATGAATCTTGCCTTTTAATTCTGAAGACATAAACAAATAGGATTCGATATGATCTTGTTTATCATCTGCAAAGGATAATAGTTTGTTATCTGCAATACTTATTGATAAATTGGACGGAATAGGTGTATTTGTCATGTCGGTCGTTTTAACCGTTAGTTTGACTTTTTCTCTTGTTTGGTATATTTCTTTGTCCAGAGATACTTCTATATGTATCTTTTTTTCAGGATTCATAAAAACCAATCGCTCTGCTGCTATTACATTATTTTTGTCGTAAAGCGTAAGTTTTGTAATTCCCTTTGGGAAATCGCCGGATGGGATTGTTACTTGTTTTGTATGCGCTTCGATTTTTTGAGTATATAGAATTTTAGATGCATCAGAAATTTCTAATCGTAGCGATGATGGTAAGGTAGAGAACAATTTAATTACTGTAGCGTCTGTAGTTGTTTTTGTAGAGAAGGTAACGCCTTTAGTATATACAGTAGGTAATGTTATTTTTCTTTCAGAGACAAAGGGCTCCTTAATTTGAGCATAATACACAGTATTTGCAATAGCATTTAGCGTAAAACCACCCATTCCATCATGGTAACTAACAAAATCAGATATAAAATTACCTTGATCATCAGTGATGATTCCGGAAATGTCTGCCGGCTTCCCAAATTCGTTAATGGCTTTAAACGCAATAGTATTGGTTGTACCAGCAATAATTTTTCCGCTTTCAGGAAAAAATTGCACATCCATTGTATCTAATACTACAGGAACGCTACGCGAAATGGATTCTGTAGAGCCTCTATAGGGGATGAGTACATTTAGTACTACATCTGTAGTTGCAAGTGTTGCTGGTAAAATAAAAGAAGGTTTTGCTTTACCTTCTCCATCTGTTTTTATTTGTTCTGAACTGATTTTCTGCCCTTTGACCGTTACTTCAAAAGTAATTTCTTTATTGGATAACGGATTATTCTTAAGATTTTTTACTTCAAAATCAGCGATCACTTTTGATGATTTACCATATCCTTCTTTTTGAAATTTGAGATTTAATAAAAGTGTAGGTTCTACAATTTTCTGAACAGTAATTTTTTTGGTAAAAAAGATATTTTCATCAAAATTCCGCATCCATTGGGTGTACATTTTTAAGGTATAGATACCTCCAATCCAATTTTCCTGAATATCAAAATCACCATAAGAAGCTCCTTGTTGAATGGATAATTTTAGTGTTTTGATAACCGATCCTTTAGGTGAAATTAAATCGGCATACATAAATTCACTTAATGTAGAGGGTAGATTGTTTGTATCTGTAAGATAAGATTTGAACCATATAGTTTCACCGGGAAAATAAAATGGTCTGTCTGTTTGTGTGTATATTTTTTCAATGGGAGTATATGATGATTCGGGATTGCTGAATGAGGTAGCAATGAGCGTTACCATAAGGATACTAACGATTTTCCTGATTGTAGAGGTATATGATCCCATGTCTTATATTTTTATGTTTAATTGTATTCCTATTTCACTAATAATAGGGGTGTTGAAAAAATTGATTCCCCGTCCGGAGGTAGTGCCAAAGAGGCTACTATAAGGAGAAGCACCATCAAATTTTGACCAGGTAAAAAGGTTTTTTCCATAGAGTGCGATACGTATTTCTCTCATTAAATGTGAATCATCTTCTTTCTTAATATCGTATGCTAATTGTATTGATTTTAGATTAAGATAGCTGCCATCTTCAATAGCATCTTCTGCTACACCTTCAAGTCCATAGCGGACAAAACGATTGTTTAACACATCAGTATTTGGATTAGCAAAATCTACAGGTCTTGTGTTTGTTTCACCCTGTTGAGTAACTCCATTAAATATAAAACCAGTGGTATTTCTTTGTAGTGCCGATTGCTGAGAAGTTCCCAGATAATTAAGAACGTTTTGAGTTCCGTTCCAGATATCTCCTCCCTTTTGAAAATCAATTAGAAAATCTAAATGAATTCTTTTCCAGGTAAATGAATTAGAGAATCCCAAGTTAAAGTCGGGAATGGGATCACCTATAATTTTGTCTGTAGTTGCTACTAGAGGAAATCCTTCATCATCAATAATAATTTCATTGTTTTCATTTCTGGCATATGCAGATCCTACTAATACTCCTGCTGGTTGTCCTACAATTAAATTTTTAGAGACTGTAGAGAAACCTGCTATTGGGATTCGTTCTTTCTCATTTAATATACGAGTGACCTTAGTCCTATAGGTAGAAAACACAATACCAGGAGTATAAGAGAGCTCTCTGTATTTAAATAAATAGGCTGTCAGATCAAATTCAAAACCCTGATTTGTAATGTCGGCTACATTATCTAATTGAAACTGGTTTTGCTCATATACAGGAAAAACGCTTTTTTTAGTAAGATTGTTATAATAAGTAAGGTCAATATCAAATTGTCCGTGTAATAAGTTTATGGATGTATCGACACTTAATTCATAGTTTTGTTTCTCTTCTAATAAAACATCATCGGTGATAAACAGATCATTATTTGCGGTATATGAAAAACTGGTTTCAGGGGTAAATAACAAGCTATTATGACTTTGATTTTTGTAAAATAATGGGATGTCATTGGTGTCAAAAGAAGTACTTGCTGTTACAAAAAGTCTGCTAAATAAAGATGAATTGATGATCGGGTCTAAGTCTAATCTAACCAAGATTGATGGTTGAAACCATGTAGTGTTTTGTATCGAAGAAATAAAGGAGTGGTTGGCTAAAGTGACTGTGGTATGCAGATTATAATTTTTGTATTTTATTTTATTTTGTAGGTGAAATGTATTTCTAGTTAATCGTTGATGCTGAGTAAAAGTGGTTATAGGATTTGTAAAGGTGACCTCATCAAAACCCGTATTTTCAGTTAAGGAATAGGATAATTGATCATACTTATAATCAGTAATTGATGTAAAATGAATTTCAAAACCATCAAAATTTTCTTGTAAGCTAAAAGTGAGATTAGCATTAAAAGCGTCATTGTTAATTTGTTTGTCACTACTATATCCTTCTATAAATCCCACAGTATTCTGAAGTAGTCCGAATCTTTGATCATTTCTGGCATGAGTATAGTTAAGATTTGTTTTGATTTCTACACTACTGGATAGTTCAAAATTATTTTGAAGACTTCCTATTAAAGAGTTATTTCGTGTTTGATTACGATTTTTTTCTAGTAACCAATTGGGGTTGTTAAATTGATCAGGGCTAAAGCTTCGCTGTGTGTTATCTGGTAAGGTGGTTCCCTGTTGTATATCAAAACTTGCGGGAGTAGCCCATAGATTAAGCAATAAATTGTTCTGAAACCCATTGATGTTAGGTTGATTATCTACTACTTCACCATACTTAATAAAGGCATCCCAGAACATTTTTTTTGGGTTTCTTTTCTGGTGTTTGTAACGTACTTCAAACTGATTAAAGTGACTATTTTCTCTGCCATATAAATCCTGATTCCTTTCGTTTCTGTAATCAAAACCCAGAAAATTAGTATTGGTTGATATGTTAAAGAAAGCTCTATTAGAAATCTTTGTGGTAGTTAGAAATAATGTATTGTCATAAGGTTTTGCGGGTCCTGGATTGTTACTATTAGCAGGTAGTAAAGTGCCGTTCTGATCATAAATATTGGGAGTATTACTGTATGCTAAAGAAGCTATTGCCGGACCGTAAGAAAATGATTCGCCGGTTTGCGGACCAAAGTAGGTAAGCTGTCCATTAGAAGGTCGCCCCTGGCTATATGTATTCTGAAGTTGAGGTAGATTTTTTTGTTGAACAAATTGAAAATTTGTATTGGAAGTAGCTCCAATTTCATAAAAGATGTCTGGCGCAAAGTAAGTCAAGGCTACTGTGTCTTTTCTTGCTTCTAGATATTTGATTCTATTATATTGAAAGTTAAAAGGACCTTCATATTCTCTAGGGCTATCTTTAATATCCGGAACTGTATGAGTAGGTTTTGTGCTTTGTTGGATTGCTTTTTTATAAGCTGTACTGTAGATATTAGTTACAGGTTCTTGCCTATTAAAAGCCATGGATTTACCATGTTCAAATAAATCCAAAGAAACTTTTACAACTTTCGTTTCCATACCATAATGAGTGAATTCTAAAATATCTCCTACAGAACAATAAATGCTGTAGGCACCTTTTTTATCAGATATGCTAACTGCATTAAAATTTTCGCTGTTTATAGAAACTCCCGAGAGTGGTAAGCCATCAGGTCCCCTAAGTATTCCTGTAATTGTTCCTGTAATTGTTCCTGTCTGAGCAATCAGAGAGGAAGAAAAGATAAAGCAAAAGATGAAAATGTATTTTATGCAAAAATGATGGTTCATGAAGATGTATTATATTTTCCTGCTCAAATATATCTAATAAAAGCTGAGAGAGAATATAATAAATGAGGGAAAAGGTGTTTTGATTTAGGGAAGTGGTTAGACAAATTTTATTATAATCAAAAAAAGACAGCTAATAAATATTAACTGCCTTTGGGTAAGATACTTTATATAAGATGGTGGTATTTGTTAATTCAATTGCTCTTCTTTTAGTTTTGCCATATCTTTTAATTTTAGTTTCTCAATCAGTGTCTTGTACATTTCTTTAGGCAATCCGCAGGCAATTAAATATTCTTTCATCAGGTTTTCTTCTTCTTTTTCTATCGAACCATCGGCTAGTAATACTACAGCGGCCTGAGCAAGAATATTGATTAAAGTTTCTGATGATAACTGGCTTCGTGCTTCATTCAGGTAATTAAAAACCTGATTATTTTTATTACCATATACCTTTACATTTTCATAAATTTCTGTTAGTTCACTTTTCAATTCAGGAAATTTACTCATTACATCCATAATTTCGCGTTCTTCTTCTGGAGCAAAATCATTATCAATAATTGCCATATGCGTCATTGAGGCTATCAAAGCTTTTGCAAATTTTAGATTAGCTTGCTTTTGAGTCTCATTAATTTCACTCTGTGATTGCTGCAATATTGTTTTAATACTTTCATTATAAGCACTACTACAACGATCACATTCATAAAATCGATCTATCTCATCTAAGGGAATAGTTGGGATAAAAAATAAGGTAAACCATCTACGATATAGTTTATTTACGAGATTTCCTTTTGCACAACTAGGGCAGGAATTAGTTAATACCGGACTGTCTTTTACTGTGTGTTTTAGTCCTCTGGTTCCAAAAATAATGAACATAAGTATTTGATTTTTAAAGTTTAGGGAATTCAAATATATGTAAAATATCGATATAATATGCTTTTAATCGATAAATTAATAAGTAAAATGTTATTTTTGTCTTAATGATATTGACCGCGAAAGGTTAATTATAGTATAAATTCTCAAAGTAGTTGAGTTAGGATATTTTATACTTTGTAGGTTATGATTCCTGTTTACTTTTAGTATGCGATTAAATTAATTGTTAAAATTACTATATTGTCAACTCAGGATACAGTGAAATCGTAGATATAAGAAACAGTTTCTGATAAAGGCGGTTATTTTTTTGTTTCAAAGTCAAAGAAAAACTGGGGATGGCAGAGGTAATATATTGTAGGCTTGATATGAAAATACTTTTATTAATTAATAATTTATAACGTATGGATTCTATTTCTACTATTGTTTTAGCATTATCACTCATTATTATAATGCTTGGCATGGGATTATCACTGGTAGCTGATGATTTTAAAAGAATATTTATTTATCCAAAAGCAATAATAGTAGGATTAACAAATCAAATGATACTACTACCATTAGTTGGGTTTGCTCTGGCATCCGCATTTTCATTACCTCCGGAAATTGCAATCGGGATTATGATTATTGCTGCATGTCCTGGTGGGGCTACCTCTAATTTATTTTCTCATTTAGCTAAAGGAGATATCGCCTTATCTGTTACCTTAACAGCCGTGAGTAGCGTATTGACTATTTTTACCATTCCGTTTATTATTAATTTTGGATTAGAATATTTTTTAGAAGAGGGGAAAGTTATTCAACTTAACATTGTCAAAACTATTATCCAAATTTTAGTTATTGTGATTATTCCTGTGAGTATTGGTATGATTATTAGAAAATATAATGAAAGCTTTGCTTTAAGAATGGAGAAGCCAGTGAGACGCGCATCCGGAATCGTTTTGGCATTGGTGGTCACGGGTATTTTGATAAAAGAAAAGGATAATTTTGTTTCCTATATAGAACAGGCAGGGATCGTAACGTTGTGTCTTAATGTAGGGATGCTTGTTATTGGTTATTATTCTGCTAAATTGTTTAAGATTGGTCACAAAGGTGCAATTTCTATTGCTATAGAATCTGGAATTCAAAATGGAACATTGGCCATTACAATAGCTGTAACTTTATTAGATAGCACTCCATATGCGATTGCACCCGCAGTATATAGTTTTTTAATGTTTATTACAGGTGGTGTAGTTATTTATTTAGTGAATAGAAAGCGTAAAACAAAAGTTTAATCAAAACAGATAAATGCTAAGAGCTTAGCATTGCGGCTTTAATTTGTTTTACTACTTCGATATGATCCATACCAAAATCCTTCCATGCTAGTTGTAGTTCCTTCATATCAATATGTTTCACAATAGTTCCGTAGTCGTGTTGTTTACCATCAATCGTAGGATACCCTATCACATAGATACTGTCTGCGAGCTCTACTGCTAATTCAATATCATGGGTAGAATAAATAACTGTATTGTATTCGTGAGATGAAGTGATGAGGTCAAATGCATTTTTTACATCCTGAATATTACCAACATCTAATCCGGAAAATGGTTCGTCTAATACCATATAATGTCCTGAACAGAAGATTTGTTCTATAATTGCTGTTCGTTGTCGCTGACCTCCAGAAAGCTCATTAGGATATTGGTCTTTTGCTTTTTCCAGCCCCCAGTCAGCAAGATATTGCATAATCTGTGTATGTTTTGCCTCTTTGGTCATTTCTTTATTACGGAGAGCAAACATCAACGCTTGGTACACGGTTTTATTTCTAAAAAGTGTATACTTTTGATCCACAAAACCAATATCACCTTCTTGTACTTCTTTGGCATCGTTCTCTAATTCTGTAGCCACGTCTGCAATCAGTACTTTACCTGTGGTTGGTTTTACGAGGCCGGTTAACGCTCTGAATAAAGTGGATTTTCCACGTCCCGATCTACCTACCACTGCAATTACCTGACCCGTAACATCACCTTCTCTGATTACATCTTTTTCTACAAAGTTGATATCTTTTATTACTATTTTATCACCATAAGCAACACTTAAGTTTTCTACGTATAGCAAGGTGCTCTCTGTACTGTAATCCATATCAACTATATTTTGGAGTATCTAAAAAATGCTTTTCTAAGGTAATTTAAAATAAAATCAATGGATAAACCTACTGCTAATATGACGATCTGAAGTGCGATAATCCTACCATGATTCATAAATTTGTCAGAGTTTTTGATCAGGAATCCAAGTCCACCGGCTGCTACAAGGATAGATTCTACAGTTACTAACATCATCCATACAATCGCCAGATTTTGTCTTATTACCTCAATAACATGATCAATTCTACCTTTGATCACCACTTCCCATAATACTTCCCATCGACCACATTGTAATGATCTGGCATGATCAAATTCTTCCTGATCAATGCTGCTAATCATACTTAATAGAGAGGTAGTAAGATAGGTGCTCATAAATACCACTAATACCCACACTTGCATAGTTCTGGCATCATTAATTAGGATGGCCAGATAAAATGTAATCCCTGTGAGTGGAAGGTATCTCAATTTACTGAGTGTATTCGCAATTGGCTTAATCACCGGTATGGTGGATAAATATGTGAAGAATAGCGAAATAAAAACTGCGATGATAATTGCCTTTAAACAAAGCCATAACGAACTGGCAATATGAACGACCAAGCCTTCATTGTAAAGCTCTGTGAATCCGGTAAGTACTTGTTTAGGAGAAGGGAATAAATGTTTCTCCCCCATACTGGAAATAAACCAGAAACCAAGTATGAGTAGAATCCAGGAGCCTATAATAATGAGCCTACTGTTTTTGCCAATATCCTCAAATGGCTTAAATATATTCTTCATATATGACTATTCTTAAGGTAGACCAAAATAAAAAGGCTAATTCAAGTACAAAATTATTTTTGTTCATTTTGAAATAGCCTTTTTATGAGGGTATATTATTATTTCAGTAATGTGATGACCACACGTCTGTTCTTTGCTCTTCCACTGTTTGTGTTATTACTTTCTACAGGTTGATCCTGTCCTTTACCAATGACAGACTGAAAACGTGATTGTGGGATTCCTCTTTTTCTTAGGAAATTAACAACAGATTCTGCACGTTTCTGAGACAATGTATAATTTGCTTCTTTGTTACCTGTGTTATCTGTATGTCCTTCTAAACTAAGTTTAGTATCCTCTGCCTGTATTAGTAGATTGTAAATGGATTCTAATGTGCTTGCTGATGATCCAGAAATATTAGCACTACCTGTATCAAAATTAATATTCCACTCACCAGACGCTAATACTTCATCTGCCTCTTTTGTATAATCAGATTTGTATGCAGTTCCTGCATCAATATCATTGATGTTTTTAATAAAATATAAGTTTACAGCCTCATCATAAGGAACAATTCTTTTTACAGATTCATTAAACCCAAAAGGATTTAGTTCTTTAAGATAAGAGGATACCTGATTATAAACTGCCTTATAACGGTTAGTTCCATCAGTGATACCATAATATTGCATTACATCAGAATAGTTGAACACTCTGGATCCACCCATATTATAATCGATACCATTCTTGTTACCCTTTTGCCCTTTGAACATATCATACCAATATTTAGCATTCTCCAGATCGTATGTAGTAGCAACGGCTTCTGATGCTCTTACGCTCCAATCATCATACTGCTTCATCTGATTAGAAGCTGTTAATGCAGATTTTAATATGTTACTTACAATTTCAGGATGCTTCACTGCCCATTCCTTAACAGCAATAACTGTAGTTGCCATCTGGTTATTAAATTCTTTGGTAGAAATAATATCAGTAAACCCGCTTAATTGGTCAAAAACCATTTTGTCACCAGGAGTCCAGGTAGCACAACCGTCTACTTTTTTATTGATCGTTTTTCCTGTTAATTTACCATTTTTAACTTCTTTTAGAGGAACTGTCCATCCCGCTTTTTGAGATTTAATCAGTTCTTCTGCGGATTTAATATAATCATCATCCTGAGAAGGATAAAAATTAACGGCATCAGGATCATAAGTGGTTACATCAGGATTTACTTTTAAACCATTGGCAAAAGCATAGTTCAGTGCCGTTACCCAATCACCATCACCAAGAACAGCAGAAATCAAAGATCCTTTCATACTCTTAGGGTCTACTTTCCAACTTGGTGGTCCGATTAATTTATCTTCACCATAACTTAATCCTACAGCTCCTACTACTTGTACATGGTATTTATCTTTTCCATATTTATCATCTAATGCTTGCTGCATCGTACTAATATAAAATGGTGCACCATCACCCATCATCATAATAGCAAAAGCACTTTTATCAGCATCAGGAAATTCTTCCCCTCTATCAAATTCTTCGATGAATTTCATTTGCATATTTCGAAGTTCTGAAAGCCAATCCTGACGAATAATTTCCAGATTAACTCCATTTTTCTCCATTAAAGATCCTTTAGTTGTTTTAGGTCCTCCATTAGAAACAATGATACCTGATTGTGCATTCCAGGCGTATGCTGCAATCTTAACCAGAGGCTTATCTTTTACCTCACTCGAAAGGCTTGTGGATGGTAATGCCAGTTTTTCTGAATTAGTGACATTATTTACATCCTGCTTGTCCACATTAAGACCATCTAATACTACTGCTTTTCCTACCCGAAGACCAGGAGCAAAATAATATACAGCACCTAGAATACCTCCTAGCACAATGATCACAATAATTAATTCTGAAAATGTAGTTAATTTTTTGGTTCGTAAAATCTTACCCATTTTAATTCTATTTTAATTTCTAATTTTAATATTAATCAAACATATTTCCAAAACCACCACTTTCCTGCTTGTCTTCTGCAGTAAGTTTATAGTTAGGGTTGTTATACTTTTTAGCCTCAGGAATATAATCTTTACCTGTTCTGATATTATCTGCCAAGGTATCTAACTGAGAATACAATTCATCACTATCGATATCATATTTAGAGGTTAACATATCGATGTCAGATAAGTTTTCTTGAGTTCTGGCAATATCAATAGCAATTGTTTCTGTAATTACATCCAGTGCATATTCCAATTCCCAATCTTTTGTAAATAGCATAGCCGACTTTGCACTATCGGTAGCCTCTTTAGCACTTTTTGCAAATGCATATTCTTTTTCTAACATCTGAATAGTTACTTCAAAATCAGAAATTTTAATATCAATTGCTGTGCCTGCCAAGGTTAATTTGCGATCCAATTTACCCATGACACTGGCTCTACTACCATATTTTTGCACAAAATTCTTACTCTGTGCCAGCTGATGAGTTACCCGTTGTGATTGGGATAACTTTTTTGCCAATGCACTTTGTAAATCTACATACTCATCTGTGTCTTTACCCGCAGTTCCTTTTTCAGAAATGATACGTTCCATTTCTTTTTTGATTTTTTGGGCATGTTTTTGAAGTGAAATAACCTGATCCTGAAAATCTTTTGCTTCTTTTTCAGATTTTAAGGCTTCAGCTTCCATGTTGCTTTTCAGACCTTTAATTTTAGCCTTTGCATTTTTAAAGATTTTTCTGTTATTCAACATTTTTATACGCTGCTCCTCTAGTTCTCCAAAGGGATCGTGTTTAATCAAGGATTTATGAATTGATCTAGTAACTCTTCGCAGAAACTTAAAAATGATGGGAAGCATCATGACAAAGAATATCAGGAATACCGCAACACCTGCAATAGCTATTACTTGTCCTAATGCTGTAAACAGAGGAGGGAGCACATAAATCCATGCAGCATATCCCAAACCGGCAAACAAAGCAATCTTAAGAAAAGCATTTAATCCCTTTTCTCCATTTCTCCATTTGGTAGGATTTAACGATATCTCTCCTTTTTCATCATCAAAATGCTTAAGAATAGGAAGGTCTAATACGTGGCCTTTTGCTTCTGTATTCATGTAGTATTTTTTAAATATTATTTTTAATTCCGTCTACCACGGTCATAATGGTTTCTAAAATTTTTGTTCTTGCTGTGTCATTTGCAGCAATTTTTTGATCGATTTCAGCTACATTACCCATCTCACTGTCGATAGAATCTAATTGATTTCTTTTGTGCGCGATCTGTGTTTGGATTTCTAAAAGCTGTCGTTCTAAATCAGAAATTTCTGAAGTAAGATTGTCTTTTTGTGCTTTTTGTGCACTTACAATCTGAGACTTCTTACTATTGCCCTGTTTATGATATTGATTATGTACTTTTTCAATTTCTTTAATGTAATAATCTGCTTGTGTTAACAATACATCCTTACTTACCTTAGCATCGACGCTTTGCGCCATGGTAAAAGCCATTTTATACACAGCGGGATCGTTAGAACCCACTGCTTTTATTGCTTTAAAAAATTCATAAAAATCATATCCGGGCTGATTGAGTGACTCAAAACCAGCTTCATACATCTCGATCACACCGTTAAGAATAGAATGATTAATGGATGTGTCTAATGAAGGAGGTTGTCCTGAAGTTTTTGAGAACTGAGTAGTAGTTGACTTAGGAAACTTTGTACCTGTTGTTTTTGGAAACGTAGAAACAGTTTTGGCCGACTCAGGAAAAGAAGTAGCGGGTGCTTTTTCTATCTTTTTGTCTGGCGTTTTATCCTTTTTTGATGTTTCTTCATCATTGATAAAAAGCCCTTTCCAATTAAATTTTTCTTTAGACATTTAGAATATATTTGTAGCGTATGTTTCTTAAGTATTACTTCAAAAAGGTAAATTTATATAATTTTTATGATAATCATAGGGTTTCTTTTAGGTAAAGAACTACTTATTAGTACAATTTGTGACCGAAATGTTACATTTCAGTAGAATAATATAATAAAATTCTTCAAAAACTACTTAGACTAGAACTTATGAGGTGACCGATGGTTTACCAAAATCACCCCTCATTTTGTAAATCGTGACCAGGCAATTTTTAATAGCACCAACACGACAATAAATACAATAATAAGTTGTGAAAAACCACCTACAAAAAACACTCCAAAGAATGTGTTCTGAAGTACAAAAACAATCCCAAAGGCAATCCCAATCATAAGCATAAGTGCTGATAACCTTGAGAATCCGGGAATTTGATTCATCCTCACTTTTTTATTAAGGATCAGTAAGGTCGCAATCATGGCGATAATAGGCACGAAATAAGCAATTGCGTTTACATTTAATAAATTGGTTTTAATAATAAACAATGCATATAAAATCAGTATCACAGAGAGTATCCCAGGAATAGTCACTGCATGTACCAGAAAACTTAGAAAGTATTTAAAGGAGCCGATATTGTTTTTATTCACAATGACTACTGATAGAATTGTAAGGATCAAAATAGTTCCAAAATACCAGAGAATATGATTTTGATTACTACCAAACCAATTAATTAAATCTTGAATTGTCATGAAGTGTTCTGTTTGTTTATAAAAGTCGTGAAAATAACGATTCGGATTTATTCTTCTTCATCAAAAACCAGAATTTCTTTCACTGTTTTTAGTATTTCAGGGATATCTTCTTCTGTTAGCGTAATTAATAGCTTTTCTGTAATAGGAGTCATTTCTACAATTCTATTCGCTTGACGTTCTATAATTTTTTCAAATAAATTTCTTACAGTTCTTGCATTTCCAAAACCTCGATGCCTTTTTTCATATACTCTTTCCAGAATTTCTAACAACTTCTCTTCTGCATCCGGAGTCAGCATAAAATCTCCTTTTTTAGCAATAAGCTTACATATATCAAGCAGTTCATTTGCTGCAAAATGATCAAATTCAAAATATCGATTGAATCTGGATTGTAACCCGGGATTGGACTGTATAAAAACTTCCATCTCATCTGGATATCCTGCTACCACAATTACGAGATTTTTGCGATGATCTTCCATACGCTTTAGTAAAGTCTCTATGGCTTCCTTGCCAAAATCATTAAACCCGCCAGAAGTAAGCGAGTAAGCCTCATCAATAAATAAAACTCCTCCTAAAGCAGCTGTAATGATCTCATCTGTTTTGATGGCTGTTTGTCCTACATATCCAGCGACTAATCCTGCCCTGTCAGTTTCTACGAGATGCCCTTTTTCCAGATATCCTAAATGTTTGTAAATCCGTCCTAGCATACGAGCTACGGTCGTTTTACCAGTTCCCGGAGGCCCCATAAAAACAGCGTGCAAAGAATTAGTTGCTGTTTTTAAGCCTTTTTCCTCTCTTATTTTCTGAATTTTCAGGAAATTAGTAAGGTCTTCTACATTTTTTTTAATGTTTTCTAATCCAATTAATTCCTGAAGTTCAGCCAGTACAATTTCTAAGGTATCATCCTCGGGGATTTCTTCGTATTTAGAGGTGCCTATTACTATTTTAGGATTGTTTACCTTATCCGAAATCTGTTTTAATACCTCTTCTTCTTTTTCTGTAATCGTATCGTCAGCTTTTGCCATTAACAAAGCAATCCTGTTGATAGAGGAAGCAATGCTAACCGTTTGTTTGCTTTTAATTTTAGTTAGAATTGCGGGTAAGATAAATTCAGTTTCCATTTCCTCTTTAGCTTCAAAAAAAGAGGTTTCTCGTATCAGATTTATATTTTTATCAAACTGACTGGAATAAGGGAGTTCGTTAATTTTTTTTAGGTCATAAGTTTTACTTAAATCTCTGCCTTGTAGCTTTTCGTACAAATACACAAGTATGAATTTGGTTTTTATAGGAATCGCACCAAAATCATCATAGGTTAAAGAAAATGCTGTAAACACCTTAACAATATCCCGAAGTAAAATATGTTCGGCTTTATAGGTTATAGCAGCACTATCTGTCTTAGCCATTCCTGTAATAGCACTGGTGAATTTTTTGTCTGCATTAAGGTGTATACAACTCGTCCATGCTTTTGCTCCCTCTTTTTTGAGAATATCAAAATATTCTGCCGTGATAGGCTGGGTAGGCGTATTATTTTCTTTATTCATTACTTAAAAGATATGTAAGCGTATCTAACTAATCGTGATTCCTATAATCTACACAAATGTACATATTCATAATTAATTGGTTTTACACAAAGGCACTGTAGCCTGTAATGGCACGTCCTACAATTAAAGAATTAATTTCTTTAGTACCTTCATATGAATAAATAGCTTCTGCATCAGCTACAAATCTTGCTACATCATACTCTAATAAAATCCCATTGCCACCCATCACTTCACGAGCTCTGCTAACCACATCTCTGGTTCTCATAGAACAAAACACTTTAGCTAAAGAGGCATGTTCATCAGTAAGTAGTCCCTGATCTTGTAATTCTGAAAGTCGAAATACCATTGATTTCATTGCGGTTAGATTGGATAGCATTTCTACCAGATGATTCTGTATCAGTTGAAATTTTGCTATAGGTTTGCCAAATTGTTCTCGCTTCTTGGTATATTTTAATGCACTTTCATATGCGCCTCTCGCACAACCTACTGCTTGCCATGCAACTCCAGCTCTTGTCATTCTCAATACTTTTGCTGTATCTCTAAAGGAATTGGCATTTTGAAGTCGGTCTGCTTCTGTAATTTTACAATCGGTTAGAGTGATCAACGCATTCTGTACCGTGCGTAACGCCATTTTATTTTCTATCTTTTCCGCTTTAAACCCGGGATTTCCTTTTCGCACTAAGAATCCTTTTACCTGATTGCTTTTTATATCACGAGCCCAAATGATAATAACATCAGCAAAAGTAGCATTACCAATCCATTTTTTTTGTCCATTCAGTATCCATCCGTCTTGTGTTTCTTCACAAGTCGTTTCCATGCCACCAGCAACTCCGCTGCCTACATTGGGCTCTGTAAGTCCAAACGCGCCTATTGCTTCCAGCTTTTGCATTTTAGGTAACCATTCCTGTTTTTGTGCTTCACTACCACAAAGATAAATAGATCCCATAGCCAGACCACTATGTACACCAAAGAAGGTAGAGATAGATACATCTACGCGCGCAATTTCTTCTGCAATAATCCCCTCCATTACAAAAGGGAGTGCCGGGCAGCCATATCCTTCATAAGCAACGCCGCAAATATTTAGCGCTGCTAGTTTAGGAATGATCTGCATAGGAAATTCTGCTCTGTTCCAATAGTCATTTGCTATTGGTTCTATTTCTGTTTCCATAAATTGCCGCACTTTTAATTGGATAGCTCGATATTCTTGATCTAATTTTAGATCATATTCATAAAAATCACCATCAATAGGAGGTAGTTTATGCTGTCCTTTTTTAGCTTTTTCTGTCAACATTTTCATTAAGCCTTGAAGCTGTTGGTCATTAAGATCCCCTACAGATTTCATGATTTTTGGCAAGTCTATTTTTTCTGAAATTTTGCCTAACTCATTAAAATCTACTTCTTTCATTAAATGGATGATCTGTTTTATTTTATTGTAAAATTTCATAGCTTATTTTTAGTTTATAACAAAAACATCTCAAGTTAAATATTATTACCTTTAAAAACATAAATTCACGTTGCTTTTAATAAAAATAATAGAATTCTATAAGGATGCTGTTTATAAATCATATAAGTTTATCCTGTAAAAAAGTCTAAGAGATTTAGTTTTCATTGCTATGACTTTTAAACATATACTAAAACTAAAATAATATATGCGCATAGAAAATATTATCTCCTATTATCAAGATTGTTATAAACAAGAATTCAGGGATAGTAGTATCTTAAATTATTTGGGAACTAAGGTTGATGAACGTTTTTACTTTGAAAACGTAAAAAAGTTGTATCAAGAGAAAGATACAATTAGGATTGATCAAGGTTTAGGAGATGAACTCTACAAATATATGGAGATTCATAAAAAAGAAAAAGTGCTGGTTGCTTCTGGATTTTTTATCACCGGAAAAATGTCTTTTTTAGGAAAAAAACAAACTATTTGTGCACCTCTTATCTCCACACCTGTATCTATTGAGACGAACTCAGAAGGGTTGTATTATTTTAAATACAATTTTGCCGAAAATCGTTGTAATAGCACCCTTCTTAATTTGATCAAAAATAATTATGATCTGGCAGATTCTTTTGTGCTGGAAATAGAAAGTATGGTTAGTTCTGAAGCTCCGGAGTATCAGGATATAGTTGCAATAGCAGAGAAATTGAAGAATTATGTGGAGATTGATGTCGAGGAGCTTACTAAATTACCTGGATTAGTAGCGGATGCGCAGTTAAAAAAATATGCTAGAAAACAGGAGCTAAAATTATCTCCGGCTTTTTCTGTAGGAATTATAGAAAAATCAAAATCAAATAGAGGTGTATTAAACGAAATTGAAGAAATTAAAGAAAGTCATTTGTATAACGAATGTTTACGATCAGTTTTTTCTGGAAATAAAATTTGGACAGATACGGATATTGATAGAAGCGAACCGGTATATGTGCCTTCTAACCTTAGTGCACCTCAATTGGATATCATTCAGGGAGTAAAATCTTCTGATGTAAGCATTGTTATAGGACCACCAGGAACGGGTAAATCTTATACCATCGCATCTCTGGCAATCGATATGGCTTATCATAATAAAAGTGTATTGATTTGTTCTAAATCTGATCAGGCAGTACAAGTGTTACAAGAGAAGATTATACACGATTTAGGGATAAAAGGATTGTCTATTCGCACTGGTGTAGGACGTAGTTTAAAATCAGTTTTGAAAAAAAAGATAGAATCTATTTTACATTTTAAACGGCATAATAAAAGTAATCTTGATATAGAAAGAAGAAAGAAAGATATAGATGATGTTCAAGAAAGGATTAAGGAAATAGAAGTTGAAATAGCAAAAAGAGAACGTACAGAGTTAGAGCAAGGAGCTTTATTTGCGGAACGTAATCTTTCTTTTTTTAAAAAAATAAAAAAACGATATCTCTCTTATAAGGTATTGAGAGAACTTCCTTTTTGGTTACTTATAGATGTGCTGAATAATCAGGTTCATAAAAAAGCTACGTTGATAAAAAGTCTCATTTTATTACAATATAAAAAGAATGTTGTATCGTTGTTAGCTCATAAGAGAGATGTTTTTCAGGATTTATTAACGCTTATCAAATCTACTGATATAGCAACCAGAACAGGTTTATTTGCTTCTATTGATTTTGATGTTATACTACAATGTCTTCCTATATGGATCACAAAATCAGCAGATATTAGTGAAGTGGTACCGTTACAAAATGACATGTTTGATGTAGCCATTATTGATGAAGCTTCTCAATGTGATATTGCTACCATGATTCCTATTCTTGCCAGAGCCAAAAAAATTGTTGTGGTTGGAGATCCTAAACAGTTACGTCATGTATCGTTTTTATCTAAAGAAGTGTTAGAGAATACAGCTAATCTCTATGGTTTAACAGAAGGAGACGAGGTGCTTAATTATAGAACACATAGTTTTTTGGATTATTTAATGGATAGAGTCACTTCTCAACGTAATATTCATTTTCTTGATGAACATTACCGCAGTGTACCCAGTATTATTGACTATAGTAATCATAAATTTTATAATGGAAGCTTAAAAGTAATGTCTGATTTGCAGCTTCACAAAAAACAATCTGCTGTACACTGGATTTATTGTAATGGTCAAAAAGAAACAAATGGAGTCAATATAGTAGAAGCAGATCGAATATTACAAGATATAGAACAGTTGATAGAGAAAGAAAAAAACTTGTCGATTACTATGTGTTCTAGTATAGGAGTGTTGTCCCCTTTTAGAAATCAGGTAGCGTATCTTAAAAAGAAAATAGAAGCGTTTGATTTGTTGTATATCAAAAAACATAAAATAGCTATTGGTACTCCGTTTAGTTTTCAGGGAGAAGAGCGTGATGCTATGTTTATTACATTCACTATTGATAATGAAACGAGTGCATCTGTATTTCAATATCTGGATAGGGAAGATGTGTTTAATGTAAGTATAACCAGAGCAAAAAAGCAACAGTATTTATATCATTCTTTTTTGCCTAAAGGATTTAGAAACAAGCATTTATTGGTTGATTATTTTTCTGAAAGTCAAGCTTTTAATGTGCAGTATGATACTACAGAACATATAGATGAGTTTGCTGAAGAAGTGTATGCTGAGCTATTAGTGCTGGGGATAAAGGAAGAAGATATTCTGATTAATTATGTCCTAGCGGGTTATATAATGGATATAATTTTAACATATAAAAATAAAGTGATTTGTATTGACTTAGTTGGTTATCCTGGAGAGTTAGAGAAGACATTTTCTATAGATCAATACAAAACTATGTTCAGAACTAAAGTTAATATTATTGTGATTCCTTATGCATATTGGTTTATTAATAAGGAAGCTTGTGTGAGAGAAATAGCAAGGAAAGCGGATATAGAATTGCCAGAGAACAGTCTTAATTTGAAAAGAAAAGATAACTTATAAATCTTCTGATATATGAGAGCTTATTTGTCCTTGATACTTTTGTTTATCCCTGCTGTTTTATTTGGTATCTTGTTATTTGTTTTTAAGGATCATGAAAACCTTAAGATTATCAATAATTTTCCCTATCTACCCTGGCATTTTTGGGGTATGGTATTATTTGGTGGGGTGGCTACTGTAGGAGGTGTTCTTGATTGGCGTTATCACAGAAATCCATTACATATGAAAATCCCTAAAAAAGAAAGAGAAGCAGAAGCAGCAGCCTTAGGTTTAGGAGGAATTCCTATGTTCATTTTAATGTTTTTAGCAATGCTTAGTGCTAAGTCGACGCTTTTTTTGATACCGATTCTGATCATATTAATATATACGGTAGTCGCTATAAGTTACGATGAATTTGTTTTTCATAGAAAACGATGCGGTCCTTTAGAGAATGCCTATCATAGGATGTTGGTTTTTGGTAATGGTGTTGCCTGGCTTATTTGGTTTCATTTTATCTTTGTTGCATGAATGCAGGTACATTATTACGTTTAAGTACTGATGAGTTTGATAAATCACCTTATACGATCAAAAGTTCGTTAGGAATACGGGTTTTTGATGTTGGAGCAAAATGGATGTTTTTACGTCTCCATGATTTGCGACCTGATGAACAGATGAAATTTGATGATCATGTTGCATACAATTGGTATGGGTATATGAAATATGGAGTTTGCCTCTTTGCTTTTAGTAGTAGCGCAGTCCTGTTGTTTTTATATAATATATGGTTATTACCATTGACAGTGTTGCTTTTTTATCTGGTAGAAGTGCATTTTTTATTTTTGTTTCCTTTACTTATTGATAAGGTAAAAAAACCGCTAGTAACTAGTATAAAAATGGTTTATAGTATTGGACTTTTTTATACAGTGTATACGGTTTTTCGGATTGGTCTTTTTATGATGATTGGTCTTTTAAAATATAAGAATCCGTTTAGAAATTGGTATATTGGATGCTTAGCTATTGTGATCTGGTATCAAAAAGAGGTTAGAGGTACTACTCGTTTGGGACATGAAGAACATATATAAAAAGCACTTTTTGGTATTTTACAATTAATTGTTGATTTATGAAATTATTATTTGCAGTAACCTTTGCATCAATTTATGGTCTGGTGATTCGATTATTATATGGCTTTTTTTATGATATCTTAGAAATCATGAGTATAACATTCTTGATTCTTATTCCTGTGATTATAGGTTTTTTAACGGTTATTTTTTTATCAACAGATATATCAAAAAATTATGGAAAAGCTTTTCTGCTTCCCTGGATTACTGCTATTGTGATATTGGTGATCACTTTATTGTTTAGTATTGAAGGGGCAATTTGCTGGTTTATGCTTTTCCCTTTATTTGGAATTCTTTCTGGGTTTGGAGGGATGATTGCATATGCTATTAGAAAGAGAAAACATACTGATACGAATGATCGCGATCATATAAAAAACTCAACGCTAAGCGTGTCATTCGCACTGTTTATTCCTGTATTTTTAGGATATCTGGAAGGTGAAAAAGCATTATTTCCTGAAATAGTAACGGTGCAGAAAGAAGTATTGATTGAAGATACGCCATCCAATGTCTGGAAGCAATTGGTCACTACAGAGGATATAGTAATGGAGAAAGAAGAATCCTTTTTATTGGAGATTCTGGATTTTCCAAAGCACATGAATACGATATTAGATACAGCTGCGGTAGGAGGAAAGCGGATCGCAACCTATGAAAGAGGACTGTTTTTTGAAGAAACGATAACCACATATGATAAGAATAAAAAACTAGTATTAGAAGTGCATACAGATCCTACAAAAATACCCCCAACAGTGATGGATGAGCACATTCTCATAGGAGGAAAACATCTGGATATTCTGGAAGATACGTATACCTTAAAATTAATAGAGAATGGACATACGCAAGTTACACTTTCCAGTCGATTTTATATCAATACCCCCTTTAATTGGTATGCACGTATCTGGGCAGAATCGTTAATGGATCGTATCTTAGAAAGTGAATTAGAAAGAATAAAAAAGCAGGTAGTAGATCGGTCATGAGTAATAGGTATATCAGTATTAAATAAGATTGTGATATGAAACGATATGCTATAAGTGTAATCACAATCACAATTGTATTGTTACTAATCTTGTTTTTCTCTGTCAATACAGATGAAATGATAAGAAATAAGATTGAAGAAGGAGAAATAGTATATAGCAATGAACTAGGGTTTATAAATTGGGATCATGCGAAACCAGAAGGAACATTGCGTGCATTTAGAGAATTGCAGCGTTTAAATCGTACAATAACAAATACTGTAACTTTTAGTTATTCTCAACAAATGATTATTCGTGTTGGTTCTTTTTCTGCTGTGGCTGAGTATACAGAAGAAAGAAATATTCCTAGGCGATTAACATCAACAGAAGAACTCGTTTTTTTTCTGGAAATATTTACCTCTGTCACGGAGTCTTTTGAAAAAATGCAGGGAGAACTTCCGTATGGGATCATCCCACAGACTAAAGCGTCATCGTTTAGAGAAGGAGATCTTATGGGGAATTTATTGTCTTTTTACATAGCAGTTTCTGATGAAAATTTGAATGAAATACGAAGTGATTTAACGATCCTTACTACTACTGAAGCATATGAGGTCTATGAAAACTTAGATTTGTCTCATGATCAGCTAATCGATTGGAGCAGACTCCTGGCTCCTCTTGATGATTCTTTTAACATCGTATGCACACTTAAACAGATAATTGACTTATCAACAAAAATAGAGCAACCGCTATCAATAAAAACAGCAGGTAAGAAGCGTTTTTATTTCTTATGATTTTATACTAAAAACGGGTTCAACTTTACTAGTTAAACCCATTCAATTAGCTTATGTAAAAAAATAAAAACAAATAGTTACGGTCTGTTTTTTAGACACCAACTCATGATTTTTGCAATATTATTAGCATCATCAACACCTCTGTGATGAGTACCTTCTAGTGGAATATTAAGTATACCAAGTGCACCATTCATTCCTACTTTTCTTTTTAAACCTTTTGTGCTAGCAAAAAGCTCTTTTACATTGATATGATCCTGAGATAGTGGATAGGATATATTTCTATAGGTACACTGTTTTTTCATCATATTAAGATCATATTGTCCATAGCTAGCCCAAGTATGTTCATATCCATTATATGTTGTTCTCAGTATTTTACAGGCTTCTTCAAAAGAGATTCCTTCTGTATCTAGTAATTCTGGTGTGATGGTAGTCAACTCAGTGCAGAAAGGACTGACCTGAGACCACTCTGGTTTGATTAAAATTCCTTGTTTTTTAGAAATTTCACCTGTTTTAGTATCTAAAATGCAAATTCCGATTTCTATAATTTCATTGACTTGCCCTTTTGGTACCGGACCCTTCCAGCAAGTAGCTTCAAGGTCAATGATGAGTATTTTATTTGTTGTTTTCATGTTTTCTATTGTTTTAAAACTCCAAAAATTTCATGAATTTTGGAGTCTGTACGTTATTTTGTTTTTTATGTTGGGATAGAAACTAATTCTTCTCGATCTATAGGATCTATTTTTTGATCTAATAATTTGATAGAGGCTTGTACTGCCCAGCATTTGTCACTGGAATGAATATTACTATACAATCCTAATAAATAAGAAGGCTCTACAATTGTCCAACCTTTTACATTGCGATTAGGGATGTCAGCTTTTACAAAAAAATCAATAGTAATCCGTACTGATATATTTTCTTCTGTAATAATTGTTTTTTCATATCTCCTAAAGTTTTCTTCGCTTGGTAATTTGTCATACCGTGTCCAGGTTTTCTTAAATTCATTTTCCTGAAGTAAACACATTAACTGTGCTACGTTTTTGGGTTCTACAAATAGATCAATATCTTTATGATCATGTGCATGTTTATATTCAATATGTCCCACAGGGGATAAAAAATGCCATGCCCAACCTCCAGAAAGTATAATAAAATCACGTAGAGGTTCTAATGCAATTAGTGCATGATTGATTCTGTAGCTTGGCCATAGCTCTCCATATCGTTTTATGTTATGTGGTGCTCCCATAATTATTGTTTTTGTAGATCTTTCCAAAAGGCAGTTTCCTTATTCTTTTAATTACATTTTTTGTCTTTTAGAAAGATCTTGATTTGTTACTTCTTTTTTTTCTTTGATTTCTTAGAAGATTTAGATTTTTCTTTCTTCTTTTTAGCTATTTTATCTTTGATCCTTTGCACATCGCCTTCTATATCACTTATGAAATAGTTATTATAAGCGAATTCTTTGGCAGTTTTTAATGCTTGTAGTGCCTTTCTATATGCTCTTTTCTGTTCGAAAAGAATACCTTTTTTTAAGTATAGTACAGCTTTGTCAGTGCCTTTTAAGGTGACTGCAAAATCAATTAATCTTTCTGCTTCTTTATAATCTTCGTTCCAAAGCAATACATTAATATATTTAGGATATACATCCAGAGCGTACATGTCTTCTGCTAAAGCTTGCTGATAATAATCTTTTGCAGTTTCATAGTTCCGCAGGTTTTCTGCATATATTTGTCCCATTAAACATAATGCTGTAGGGTTCTTATCATCATAAGATAATGCGTAATTAAGAGATTCTACGGCTTCTTCCAGATTATAAGGATACGCATCCAATGCTTGAAATAGATATTTGTCTAATAAATTTCCCATAATGTTAGTTCTTTAATTCATTGCGTACATCTTTTTTTAATTGCTGTCGATTTGTAGTGTATGAATGTTTTTTATGCTGTTTCTTAAAATCAGTCCCCTTGAATATCCTGATGGGTTGACCACGTTCTATGTGGAGGTGATTTTCCCATTGATCAGTGATTACTTTTTTAATATTTTCTAACTGACTTTGGTTTACTTTTTCTTTTAATCGCTGTAAAGCAATTTTCTTGTTTTGATGTTGCGATCTGCTATCCATAACAAGCACCTGATCTCCTGTGGGGTGATAAGTTGCTCGTATGGCAGAGTTTACCTTATTTACATTTTGTCCGCCAGGTCCTGAGCTACGTATTGCCTGAAAAGAAATTTCTTTTTCTTGTACTTCTATGGTTTTGGTCTGAGTTACTTCATACACACCAATAAACCAGTTTTTTCGCTTATGATGTTTTCTGAAAGTAGAGGTGCCAATCCATTGTATAGTGCCTAACCAAGGTGTTAAAAAGAGGTCTAATTTTTCTCCTTGAATCCTGATAGTTACAGATTGTACTGTTCCATTTTCAAAACCTTTTTCTCTTTGCAATATGCTATAAGTCAATCCGGTATTTTTCACTTCATTCAGGAAGTATTTAAGTACCTGAGCAACTACCCAGCAACATTCTGAAGGGCCTCTACCAGCGGTTATTTGAATTATTTTTTGTTTCATTTTTGAATTGTTTAATTTTTAGTATCCAGCCATGAGCTTTTATTGTATCGCTAATAGCTGGATACTAGCTACAACATCTATTTGTCCATTCTGACAATTTTAGGAGTAAATGTTCCTAATACTTCTACCAATTCTTGTTGGTTAGCCATCACTGTCTTAATATCCTTATAGGCCATTGGTGCTTCATCAATCCCACCACCAATAAGCGTTACATCGTTTGTTTTTAATTGTTTTTTGATTTCACTTTTGGTGAATTTTTCTTTACATTTTCTTCTGGAATGTAATCTTCCAGCTCCGTGTGATGCGGATTGTAAACTTTCTGAGTTGCCTAATCCTCTCACAATAAATCCTGGTGCAGTCATAGATCCAGGAATGATCCCTAGTTCGCCTTGGGCAGCAGGTGTTGCTCCTTTTCTATGTACAATACATTCTTCACCATCTACTTGTTGTTTCCATGCAAAATTGTGATGATTTTCAATTTTGGCTATTGGTTTTGATCCCAGTAGTTTCGCAATTCTAAAATGAATATTGTCATGGCATGCTTGTGCATAGTCTCCTGCCAGATTCATAGCTACCCAGTATTCCTGTCCATCGTGTGTGTCCAGATCTAACCATGCTAATTGTTGTACATGTTTAGGAAGCGGACATTGTTTAGTTGCCAGATAGGTATAATGCTTGGCAATATTAGCACCCAAACCTCTGGAACCACTATGCGTTAATAACCCCACATACTCTCCGATATCCAGTCCCCAATCATTCGTTTTATTCGTAATATTTACAATCCCGAATTCTACAAAGTGATTGCCACCACCAGAAGTCCCCAACTGTTTATAAGCTTTGTCTTTTAATTTTTTTATTAGCGGAATCGTAGTGAATTCATTACGCTCAAAAATCTCATGATCATGCTTTATTTTATGAGTTTCATACATCCCAAATTTAGTATGTTCGGATAATATGTTTTCTAACTGATGCTTTTTTCCTTTTAAATAAGAAGTAGCAATAGGATAAATTGTTAAACACATTCTACATCCAATATCAACACCTACTCCATAGGGAATTACTGCATTTTTTGTAGCAAGGACACCTCCAATCGGTAAGCCATATCCAGTATGTGCATCTGGCATTAATGCTCCTGCAACTGCTACAGGTAATTTAAGCGCATCAAATAATTGATATTTAGCCTGCTCATCAATTTCGTTCTCTCCATAGATATGAAAAGGTGATCGTATTGTCTTTAATACATGCTTTTTTACCTCAACAGGTTTTAATAAACTTTCTGCAATCTTACCCCAGATACCATCCCCTTGATACGCTTCAGGATTTAGTAATACTTTTTTGGCTTCTATTAATATGTGTTCTTTTTTTACTCTTTTCTGATAGCGATTGATCTGACCCAGAGTCACATTAATACTATTGTTTTTTGGAAAACCTAATTTGATTAAGTCTTTTCCACTTAATTTCTTTCCCATAATATTTCTTCTTTTATAATTTCTTGAATAGTAAACTGTTTAAGTGCTCTAAGGGTACTATTCGTTTTTAATTTTTCTCTTTTAATTTTAGAAGTCTGCCAATAGTCTCTCCAACTATTATCTTTTTGAGCTTCTTCATAAAATCCGCTTTTTAATAACTGCTGATCAAGCAATGCATCCTCACGTTCTAATTGTGGGTCTATACGTTTGCTGTGAATAACATAAGCTTTGGTAAATTTGATCCTATACGTTCCTTTAGGAAGATTCACATAAAATCGTAATCTTAGTTTTTTCTCCTTTGTATAATATGTAAAGGGAATACATAATTGCTGTGCACCATCGCTTAATTTATTAAATGACCGTCGACTAATGGTAGGTAGTTCTTTATTAATTAAATATTTTGAAGTTTCCTGAAGCCACTTTTTTTGAGCTTCTTCTTTGGTTCTTCCCCAAAATGATTTTCTTAATTTCTCGTGTAACTCCAGGATGTATTTTTGATTTTTATAGCGTTCCACATGCCTAGTAATCACACATTCTTTAAACCAACCGTGACGTATGGGCTTTTCTAATTTTATATAGCCCAAGTTTCGTTGTTCTTCCCAAATTTTACGTTGTCTTTTACGAATACGAAGAACCACCTTCTGTCTTTGGCCTTTGATATGAACTGGTTTCATATATCAACTGTATGTTTGTATTATTCTTGATATGATTCCAGTGTCTCTTGATACCAGAATACCTAACTGAAATAGTGGTAAAATTTCATTTGATTATTATTTAAAAATTAATGTAAGTCGATAATTGTTTCGGAAAGATCTATTTGCCTGTAAATAAATATAGGTTTAGGCTGTCTGCAATAGAATTATTAACAATAAAAAGTCCGAAACTTTAATGGAGGCTTCGGACTTTCAATTATACTGATGATATCAGATTATGAATTGTATAAGTCCCGAAGCAAACTCATAAAAGAATCTAATTCTTTTAGAGCGGTGTAGTATGTTTTTGTAAAGGTCATAGTACTTCGGTTATTAATCATTAGTTATATATGTTTTGCAATCATTTATTGCGATGCAAAGATGAAACCTATTTTTGGATTACACAAATAAAATACCGATTTAATTATTTGATAATCAAATTGTTACAATATTTTTTAGGCAAAGAAAATCCTATTCGTTTGTTAACGAATGGTTCTCTATATAAGCAACTCGCTGAAAATCTTATGTATAACTTTCAAACAACATATATTTTGAAATCATAGATTTTTAAAAAAATAACATAAAAAAAGCGTCCAATTTTTTTGGACGCTTTTTTTATTTATATAGTTTTCTACCTATGTATTTGATTTGAAAACAACTTTGCAGCGTCCTTTTTTATGTACACGAAATAAATTCATAGATTAAAACTTGTTTTTTTTAATTATTAATGACACAAATATGAATTAATTATTAGTACACTTCCAAATTTTATAATTAATTCATTTTGATTCTAGATTAGAAATTAACTCTAGTTTAGAATAACAAAAATAATTTAAAATAAAAGTTACCTTAAAAAATATCAATTCCCTGACCCTTTATTCAAAATGAAAGGAATTAAAAAATAGTAATTATATAAGAGCTAGTATGCGTTTGTCCTGCTTCTAATTTTTGAATTCCTTCTTTGTCCTCTATTTGTTGATTGGTTTCTACCACATCAGCATATCCTAACCATGGCTCGATGCAAACGTATGGTGCATTTGGTTTTGCCCATATACCTAAATCTGGAAAATCAGAAAGATCTACCATGAGAACTGTTCCATTAGTTTTATGAACAAGTGAGGCAGTTTTTGCGTTTAAACCTTTAAAAATTAATGCATCATTGTTAAAAAGATCAGATGTTAACCAGATTTTGTCATCTTGAAAAACAGTACGCATATTCTGACTGATTAATCCATTTTTGTCCAATATATAACTGCCTGGTTTTTCTTGTTTTGTATCTATCTGGATGTAGTAATCCTCATAAGAATGTGATGAGTGTAGAGGGCAATTAAAGGCAGGATGACCACCTACAGAGAAGTACATAGGTTCATTTCCTTTATTTTTTATAGTGTGAGATATCTTTAGTCTATTGTCAACAAGCTCAAAATTAATATCAAACAAAAATTGAAATGGATATACTAAAAGTGTTTTTTTGTTACTGGATAATGAAAAAGTAATGGAGGTATCGGATATTTGCCTAGAAACAAGATCCTGGTTGTATCTAATAAATCCATGTTTAGGCAAGGTATATTGTTTACTCTTGTATATGTAAGTTTCTTTCTTTAATCCACCAACCACAGGAAATAAAACAGGCGCTTGGCTACCCCAAATTTTAGGATCTCCCTGCCATAAGAATTCTTTAACACTATTTTTTGATTTAATACTGGAGAGTTCTGCTCCAACTGAATTGATATGAATGGATAGCTTTTTATTCTCTATAGAGTGTATCATTAGGTAGTGTTACAAAGATTATAATTTTATAGAATACAAACTTAGATAAATAAAACGCATTGTAATAGTAAATACCTAATACACTATCATTCAATAGAAAAACATTAAAAGTAAGAATAAGACTACATTTATGATAGTTTTTGCACTTTTTTTTGTTAAAAATACTTTTTTTTACGATTAAATGCATAAAAAGTTTGTTTAGAATATATTTTACACTATCTTTACAGAGTGAAAATTTAGTTAGTGACTTTTATTTTTCCCCAAGAGTAAAAGTCTATAAAAGTTGAGTTTTAATTTTAGATTAAGCCCCTAAATTAAGATGATTTGTGTGAAGAAAAAGAGCGTGGAGACGCTCTTTTTTGTTTTAATCTTTTTAATCTGGTTTTAGTGCTGAGCGGCGTTTTAGTTAGTGGTTCCAGGATATATATCATTTTAGGATTTCATATTGCGATTAAGACTAATCTAAATTATAAGTTAAATTTTGAGAAACTGTTTTAGCATGTTGGGGGCATTATTTTCGTTAGGATTAGCAAACACCTTTCACTTTCTAATACAGATATTTATTCTTGAGGTTTTTTTATTTAGAAAAAAGTAGTTTTTACATTTATATGCGATTAACTGAAAACTTCTCTCTACGCCTGCTATAATTGGTTTTCTTGTCTATCACATTTTTAAATAATTACTGGAAATAGTTAGAATCACTAAAGAAATCTAGGTGTATTCCTAAAGAAAGAATTCTAGTTATAGCGAACACCTAATTTGTGGATGATCATTATAGAAAGTCGTGGATTTTATTTTAATAGTAAGCAAAGGAATCAAAAGAAGATGTTTTCCCGTTAATTTTATTCAAACCAATAGAATACTTTTACAGAAGAAATTAGTGATGCTACATTGATGGTATAGCGATCTTGAAAAAATAAGTATATTTAAAATTGAATATAACAAATACAAAATAGTATGAAATGGCAGGGTAGACGTAAAAGTTCTAATGTGGATGATCGTAGAGGGCAATCTAGTTCGAGAAGAGGGATAGGAGGTTTTAACCCTTCATTACTTAGCCCATTACTCAAGATACTTTTTTCTAAGACCGGTTTAATTATCGTTGGGCTATTTATTGTAATTTCTTTTGTTACAGGTAATAACCCTTTAAATTTGCTGAGCAACTTTTTTGTTGGTGGAAGTAATCAAACCGTATCTACAGGATCTTATCAAGGAACTGAAGAGGAGAATAAACAGGCTGATTTTAGTGCCACGATTTTAGCCAGTACAGAAGATGTATGGAACAGTATTTTAGATGATTATAGAGAACCGACTTTGGTGCTTTTTACGAATAATGTTTCATCTGCTTGTGGTTCTGCATCCAGTGCTACGGGACCTTTTTACTGTCCAGGTGATGAAAAGTTATACATTGATCTAAGTTTTTTTCAGGATTTAGAGCATCAAATGAATGCTCCTGGTGATTTTGCCCGAGCATATGTAATAGCTCATGAAGTAGGACATCATGTACAAAACCTCATGGGGATTACTGCTAAAGTAGATAACCTCAGAGGACAATTAAGTGAGACAGAGTTTAATAAGTATTCTGTTCGATTAGAATTACAAGCGGATTTCCTTGCAGGAGTTTGGGCAAATCGTTCTCAGCGGATGACTCAAATGATGGAAAATGGTGATCTGGAAGAGGCACTTAATGCTGCTAATGCCATCGGTGATGATCGTTTACAAAAGCAGTCAACCGGAAGGGTAGTGCCAGACTCATTTACACATGGAACTTCAGAACAACGAATCAGATGGTTTAAAAAAGGATTTGATACTGGGGATATATCACAAGGAGATACTTTTAGTGCAACTTCGTTGTAATAAACATAGACGTATAAATAAGAAAATGAGGCTGTCTAAAAAGTAATTTAGGCAGTCTTTTTATTTTGTATATTTTCAGATTTTAATTGTTGATTGTAAATTTTAGCGAAGATTTATGGGATTTTATAAAAGCAAGTTAGCTTTTATAAGGCTA